>DATIOS010000589.1:0-8451 GCA_035472915.1 Thermoanaerobaculia bacterium | reverse complement strand
CCATCCAGACCGAGGTCTACGCCGTTGCGACCAAGGTCTACGCCATCCAGACCAAGGTCTACGCCATCCAGACCAAGGTCTACGCCATCCAGACCAAGGTCTACGCCATCCAGACCGAGGTCTACGCCATCCGGACCGAGGTCTACGCCATCCGGACCGAGGTCTACGCCATCCGGACCGAGGTCTACACCATCCAGACCGAGGTTTGCGCCGTTGCGACCGAGGTCTGAGACCTTCAGACCAGGGTCTAGGACGCCGAGACCGAGGTCTGAGCATTCTGGACTTCGGTCCGGACTCTCTGGACCGACCGAAGAGCAAGCATCCCAGAAGTCCCTGCTCTCCCATCCACTCCCCAAAGAACCCAGGAGGAGCTCCAGATGACATCTTCCGCGCCGGCACCACGTCGATCATCGCCGTCGACGAAGAGGGCTGGGTGGTGTCCGCCACGCCCAGCGGCGGTTGGCGGCTCCAGCGACAATGGGGAGGATTATGGGATTGGGTGGTGAGGGGGGTGGTAGACTCTCTTGGAAGTTGCGCTCCGACAGGCCGGCGTGATCTGATTCGGCCTCTGTTGGGGAAAGGATGGCACGTATGACCGCGATCCCGTTCCGGCGCGAAGTCGAATACCCGGACTCCGATGGCCAGCCCATGGCTGAGACCGAAATCCACCTGAACGAGATGGTCGACCTGCTCGCGGCGCTGAAGCGCCGCTATCGGGGCGCCCCCGACGTCTACGTCGGCGGCGATATGTTCCTCTACTACCGCCAGGGAGACCCCCGGTCCGTGGTCGCTCCGGACGTCTTCTTTGTGCGTGGCGTTCCTCGTGGCGTAAGGAAGACCTTCAAGCTCTGGGAGGAGGGCGTCCCGCCCTGCTTCATCGTCGAGGTCACCTCCGGAAGCACGCGGGACGAGGACATCAGGAAGAAGAAGACCCTCTACGAGCAACTCGGCGTCGAGGAGTACTTCTTGCACGACCCTGAGGGCGACTACCTCTCGCCTCAGCTTCAGGGCTTCCGTCTCTTCAACGACCGCTATGCCCCGATCCGGCCCAATCCGGACGGTTCCCTCGAAAGCCGCTCCACGGGTCTGACCCTCAGGATCGAGGGCACGAATCTGCGCCTGATCGACACCGCCACAGGCGAGCGGCAGCTCTGGGTCGAAGAGGTCGACCTGGATTGGCAACGAGAAAAAGAGGCACGCCAAGCCGCCGAAGCACGAGCGAGTCGGATTGAAGAGGAGCTCGCCAGCCTCCGCGCCGAGCTTGAACGCAAGGGCCGTGAGGGATAGCCAACAGAGACTCCGCTACTACTCATACCGCAGCGTAACCACTGGCTCCACCCGCGATCCCCGCCGCGCGGGCAGATAACTCGCCACGAGCGCCACGCTGAGCAGCAGCAAGGCGACCGCTGAGAAGGTGAGCGGATCGCCGGGCTGCACGCCGGGCAAGGCGTGCGTGAGGGCCTGCGTCACGGCCAGCCCTCCGGCCAGCCCGATCACGGTGCCGGCCAGCGTTAGAGTGAGGCCCTGCCGCAACACCAGCCTCACGACGTCCCTCCGCTCGGCTCCTAGCGCCATGCGGATTCCGAGCTCGTGCAGCCGCTGCGTTACGGTGTACGAAACGACGCCATAGAGGCCGACGGCGGCAAGGACCAGCGCGAGGGCCGCGAAAAACCCGAGCAACAAGGTGTAGACCTTGGGCTGCGCGAGAGTGCCGGAAAGGATGTCGTCCATCGTCTCGATCTGGAGGATGGCTACGTCGCGATCCACCGAGTGCGCGACACTGCGGATCGGCTCCGCCAGGGTCAGCGGATCGCCCGCGGTGCGCACGACCAGGACGCGCCAGAACCAGGCTGGCCCTGGCTGTGCGGAATTGAGAAAGATCTCGGGTTGCGGCGCCGTGCCGAGCCCTCTCTGCCGAACGTCGCCGGTGACTCCCACGACCGTCAAGATACTGTTCGCCCCGACGTCGGACACCGTGATCTGCTTTCCCACCGCGTCAGCGCCCGGCCAGAACGTGCGGGCCGCAGCCTGGTTGACGACGACCACGCCCGGCGCGTTTGCCGAGTCCTCCTCGGTGAGCTCGCGCCCGGCGCGCACCGGGATTGCCATGGTGCGGAAATAGCCCGCGCTGACGATGTTGAAATTCGCCGTGAAATATCCACCCGCCGGGTCTGGCTGTCCGACGATGTGAAAGCCTTGGGAATCGGAACCGCCGCCCAAGGGAAGATTCGCCACCAGCGCCGCCGAGCGCACGCCGGGAAGCTTTTCGACGCGTGCCAGCAACTCGGAATGGAATCGCCATCGCGCGGTGTCGTTGCTGAACCGGTCCTTGGGCAACGAGAAGCCGGCGGCCAGCAGGTTTTCGGTTGCAAACCCCGGCGCCGTACTGCGCAACACGAGAAGACTCTTCAGCAGCAGACCCGCCGCGGACAGCAGTACCAACGCCAGCGACACTTCCGCGATCACCAGCAGGGAACGCGCGCGCCTGCCGCCGGCGCCCTCGGTGGCGGTGCGGCTCGATTCGCGCAGAACTTCATTCAGATCCGGCGACGCCGCGGGAACGGCGAGCACGGAACCGAAAAGGATTCCCGTCGCGAGCGACAGCACCAGGGTAAATAACAACACCCAACCGTCGATGTGGGTGTTTTCGAGCCGGGGAATGGGGAAGCTTCGAGCGAGCAACGCCACCAGCAGCCGGGTGCCCCCGCTCGCCAGCAGCAGGCCGAGCAGTCCTCCGGCAAGCGCCAGCAGCGTGCTTTCCGTCAGCAGTTGTTGCAACAGCCGCTTGCGGCCGGCACCGAGCGCCGCTCGTACCGTCAGCTCCCTCTGGCGCGTTGCGGAACGCGCCGACATCAAAGCCGCCACGTTGATGCAAGCGATCACCAGCACCACCGCCACCACGCTGAGAAAGATCAGCAAACCGGTGCGGCCCTTCCCCACCATCGCCGTCACCAGCGGTACGACTCGCGCCCCAACGCCTTCGTTGGTCTTCGGAAAGGCTTTCGCCAGGCGGCCCGTAATGACGTTCATCTCCGCCTGCGCCTTGGTCAGAGGCACATGGGAACGCAATCGGCCCAACACCCGCAGGAAGCCATGATTCCGGCTGGGATCGCGGACCAGCGGCGTGTAAATCTGCTCGACCCCATCCGGCGAGAATTTGAATCCCGGCGGCATGACGCCGATGATGGTGCACGTTGCCTCGTTCGCTCGAATCGTCTGCCCTACGATGTCCGGACGGCCTGCGAACCGGCTCTTCCATGCGCCGTCGCTCAGCAGGGCGACGTGGGAGGCTCCCGCTTCGGACTCTTCAGGCCGGAACGTCCGTCCCAGCGCGGGCTGGATTCTCAACGTTTCAAAAAAGCCGGGCGTCGCCTGAATCGCTGCCACGCTGTCCGATTGATCCCGGCCTTCAAGGATCACGCTCCGCGTGGAAAAGGCCGCCATGCTTTCAAAGCTCCGGCCATGAGCTTTCCAATCCTCGAAATCCGGATACGAGGCGACGTCGCTCGATCTCTCGGCGCTCGTCGCCCAGACGAGGACGAGGTTCTCCGCCTCGGGGAACGGCAGGGGACGCAGCAGCACGGCGTTGACGACGCTGAAGATCGCCGTGTTGGCGCCGATGCCGAGAGCGAGCGTCAGTACGGCGATGGTGGTGAAGCTGAGATCCTTACGCAGCATGCGCGCGCCGAACCGCAGATCCCGCACCAGGTGCTCCAGCACGGGAATACCGCGGCGGTCCCGCACCTGCTCCTTGATCGATTCGATGCCACCAAGCTTGAGTTGGGCGTCCCGGCGCGCCGCTTCGGGCGTCATGCCTGATCGCAGGTTGTCCTCGATATGCATGGCGAGATGGCTCTCGAGCTCCTCGTCGAGATCGCGGTCCCGGCGCTCGCGGTTGAATTGTCCGCTCAAGAGTCCACCCAGACGCAGTACTCTGGCGCGCAGTTGGCGTGTCACGTAGACCTCCCCGGGGCGGCGAAGAAGCGGGCGATGATGCCGGTCGTCCGCTCCCATTCGCGCGCCTGTTTTTCAAGCTGCTTGCGGCCGGCGCGCGTGAGCTTGTAGAACTTGGCCTTGCGATTGTTGTCCGACACACCCCACTCAGAGGCGATGGAACCCTCCTGCTCCAACTTGAGCAGCGCGGGGTACAACGTTCCATAGTTCACGGACAGCAGGTCGCCGCTCGTCTGCTCGATCCGCCGAGCGATGCCGTAGCCGTGCAGGGGGCCCAGAGCCTCCAGGGTCTTCAGCACCATCAACGCCAGGGTGCCCTGCCAGACGTCCGCCTTCGGTTCTTCGTCTCTCATATGGGATACCAATATCACGACTCCTATGGGAAGGCAATAGGGGGACTGCGCCTTCGTCGATCCCGCGCCGCCCAGACCCCTCACCACCCCAATCCCTCTTCTCCCGGGTGATGAGGGGCTTGGACGAGAGGAATGCTAAAATGTTGGCCTTGAGGAGGATTTCCCATGGCCAGTCCGGCATCTTGGTTGCGTAGCGGTATCACGGTCCTCGGTCTGATCCTGGCCGTCTCCCCCTCGCTTGCCGCGGCCGAGCCGAGGCTGACCGTCGGGGGGCTGGGGGGTAGCACGAGACCGGCGGACTCGATCGCGCCGGTGCAGCTCCAGAAGATTCGGGCGACGATCTCTGGCTATGAGAATCGGAAGGCGGCGCTCGGAGCTCACGACGACGACACGGCTTCCTTTCTCTATCCTTTCTTTCCGCAAGCCGGGGTTCTCGGCCAGGATCTCTTCATCACCAACTTCACCGACCTGAACTTGCGCCCCGGCAACGCTGCAATCCAGGACTGGGACTGCTCCGAGTACACCTACGACGGCCACCACGGCCACGACTCTTTGATCCGCACCTTCCGGGAGCAAGCGATCGGCGTGCCGGTGTTTGCCGCGCTCGACGGCGTGGTAATAGACACCCACGACGGCGAGCCGGACATGAACACGGTGTGGGACGAAAACAACCTGGCCAACTACGTCATCATCGATCACGGCGGTGGCTATGTAGCCTGGTACTTCCATCTGCGGAAGGGCAGCGTGGCGGTTTCCCCGGGACAGACCGTAACGTCCGGGACGCAGATCGGACTGACCGGCAGCAGCGGCTTCAGCGATTGGCCGCACCTCCACCTGCAAACGGAGAAGGACGGCGCCTGGGTCGAGCCCTCGGCCGGTCCATGCCGGCCGGGGGAGAGTCTCTGGGTCAATCAGCCGCCGGTCGACCGGGATTTCTACGTGGCCGGCTTTTATCTGGCCCCCGGTGTCATCTCCATCCTGAACCGCGATGCAGTTTTGCGCGACGCGCCGGCGCGCGCGGCAACCTTTCTCCGCGGCACCCAGACTGTAGGCGTCCGGGTGGACCTGCGCAATGTCCCTGTCGGCTCTACGTTCAGCCTGCGAGCGATCAATCCCAGCGGTCAGGAGGTGCTCAACGACGGAGGCGGGTTCAACAACAACGTCGTATTCGAGCTCGGGTGGGTGATCAACGCGTACGATCTCAACCTGGACCGGCCAGGAACCTGGAGGTTCCAGGCCCTGATCAACGACCAGGTCGTCGTCGACGCACCGTTCAAGGTCGTCACCGCTGCGCGGCAGATCGCCAACCGGGCGCCCAACAAAGTCACTGTCCAGCTTTCACCGCATCCTGTCGCGGGTCAGGCTCTCATCTGCCAGGTCCAGAGTCCCCTCGTCCTGCGAGATCCGGATTTCGACATCGTCAGCTATCGCTACGAATGGAAGGTCAACGGCCATCTCGTGCGAACCGTCACCAGCGCGGGATTGACCGACTTGCTGGCCTCTGGCATGGCCCACCCCAAGGACAAGGTGAGCTGTCGCGTCACGCCGACGGACGGCAAGAAAGCAGGGCCGGCATCGGTGGCGAACGGCGTCGTCGCGGCGCCGTAGCCTCGGTCACTCCCTCTTCTCCCGGTCGGGGGGAGTGCGATGGGAGAAGAGGGCCGGGGTGATGAGGGGGCTTATTCCGCCCGCAGCGCCACCATCGGATCCACCTGTGTGGCCCGGCGACCTGGCAGCCAGGCCGCCGCGAGCGACACCGCACCCAACGCAACGGCCACGGCCGCAAAGGTCGCGGGATCGGTCGCCGGCACGCCGAAGAGAAGGCTCGCCATCACTCGCGTAGCGCCGAAGGCCAGGGCGAGGCCCGCGGCAAGGCCCACACCGGCGAGGGTTCCGGCCTCCTTCATCACCATCCACAGCACCCTGCCGGGCAGGGCGCCGAGGGCCATGCGCAGGCCCATCTCCCGCGTCCTTTGGGCCACGGAGTAGGAGGTGATGCCGAAGATCCCGACCGCCGCGAGGGCCAGGGCGAGAGCGGCGAAGGCTCCCAGCAACACCATGTTGAAGCGCTGGCCGGCCACGGACTCGGTGACCACTTGCTCCATGGTGGCCAGCTTTTCGATCGGCTGGTCCGGGTCGACCGCGTGGACGGCCCGTCGGACGTCGCCGAAGAGATCCTGCGGATCGCCGGCCTTGGTGCGCACCACGAGGCTCAGCTCACTGCGCGGGCTCTGCGCCAGAGGCAGATAGAACTGCGGACGGGGATCAATACGGAGCCCCGAGTGGCGGACGTTTCGCACCACCCCGATCACGGTCACCCACCGCGCCGTTTTCTCTTCAGGCCGGTTCAGGTTGAACCGCTTGCCCAAAGGATCGGCTTCCGGCCAGTAGGCATGGGCCATTACCTCGTCGATCACCGCGACCGGCGCCGCCTTCGGGGCGTCGTGGGCGTCGAACAGGCGGCCTTTCAGGAGCTGGATGCCGAGTGCCGGGAAATATCCGGGCGTGGCCGACCGCCGGTCCGCCAGCGGCTCTTTGCCCCGCTCGGGCAACGGACGGCCCTCGATGTACACCAGCGAGATGTTTTCAGACCCCCTCAACGGCAGGCTGGAAACGCCGCCCACCGCCACTGCTCCCGGCAGTGCGCCCAGGCGTTCGAGCACCGCGTCGGAGAAACCGTTCAGGCGCGCTGCGCTGTCGTATTTCGCTTCCGGAAGGAGCACGTCCAGGACGAGCACGCCGCGAGGCCGGAAGCCGGGATCGACCGACGTCAACCGCCAGAAGCTGCGCACCAGGAGGCCCGCGCCCACCACCAGCAACACGGCGAGGGCCGTCTCCGCCACGACCAGGACACCGCGCGTGCGCCGGCCGGCCGCCGTGCCGCTGCCCGCCCGGGTGCCGTCGCGTAGCGTGCCGGCGAGGTCTGGCCGCGTACTGTGAAAAGTGGGCGCCAGCCCCGCCACGACGCCGGCCAGCACCGTGAGCCCCAGGGTGAAGAGAAGCACCGGGACGTTCAGAGCGAAGCCGCCAGGACGCGCCAGGCTCGGAGGCAGCCAGACGGCGAAAGCCCGCAGGGTCCAGAAGGCGCCCAACAACCCGAGAGCGCCGCCGGCCAGCGACAGGGCCAGGCTCTCGGTGAGAAGCTGGCGCGCCATGCGGCCCCGCGCGGCTCCCAGAGCGGTGCGGACGGCGACCTCCTTCTCGCGCGAGGCCGCCTGGGCCAGTAGGAGATTGGTGACGTTGACGCAGGCAATGAGCAGCACGACGCCGACCGCGCCGAGGAGGATGAGGAGGGCCGGCCGCACGTCGCCCACGAGCTGCTCGCGCAGCGGCATCAGCTTGGCGCGCCACCCCTTGTCGAGAGGGTTGGCCTGCTCGAGACGGTCCGAGATCCCGTCCATCTCCGCCCGCGCCGCGGCGAGGCTCGCCCCGGTCCGCAGCCGGCCGATCCCGGCGTAGCTGTGATTGTCGCGGTCCTGCCGGTCCTTGGGGCTGAGGCCGTTGGGCATCCAGACGTCGGGCTCGGCGGCAAAGCCGAAGCCGTTGGGCATCTCCGCGCCGCGGGGGAAGGCGAAGCCTGTGGGCATGACGCCCACCACGGTCACCGGCTGGCCGCCCAGGCTCACGGCCTTGCCGATCACCTTGGGATCGCCGCCGAACCGGCTCTGCCAGAGCTTGTGGGAGAGGACCGCGGTGGTGGCCTTCCCCTGCTCGTCGTCCGCCGGCTGCAGCGTGCGGCCGGCCTCGGCGGCCGTGCCCAGGATGGCGAAGAAGTCGCCGGAGACCCGCACCGCGCCGAGCAGCTCGGGCTCGCCCTGGCCGGTGAGACCCACGCGGTCCGCCGTGAAGATCGCGAGCTTGTCGAAGGTCCGGCTCTGGCGCTGCCAGTCGGAGAACATGCCGGGCGAGATCGGCAGCTTGTCGGGCAGGCCGGCCGCCCGGGCGAGGGTCGGATTCGAGCACCACGCCACCGCCAGCCGCTCCGGCGCACGGAACGGCACGTGGCCCAGCAGCACCGCGTCTACGACGGTGAACAAAGCCGTATTGGCGCCGATCCCCAGCCCCAGCGTCAGCACCGCCACCATCGTAAAAGCCGGGCGAAATGATCGCAACGGTCAAGATCATTCCATTCGCCGTCCCGGGG
>DATIOS010000588.1:0-1502 GCA_035472915.1 Thermoanaerobaculia bacterium | reverse complement strand
CGGGAGAGGGGGTAGGGGGTGAGGGTCCGTCACAGGCCCCACTGCTATAGTTGCTTCTCTCGGGAGTCCCTGAGTCTCGAGGCGATCCCTTGTGTTGCGATTTCTCGGCAGATGGATCGGCCGCCGTCCCCGCGGCCTTGCTCACCGGCTCGATAGCGAGCTGCCGCTTCTCCATTCGGTGCTCCGGCACCTGCCGGCCGGCATTTTCTACGCTGACCGGGACGCGCGGATCACCAACGCCAATGACGTCTTTCTCGCCATGTTGGGCCGCAGCCGCGAGCAGCTGGAGCGGGGCGAGCTCAACTGGGTGGAGATGACGCCCTCCGGCTGGGAGGAAGCCGATCAGCGGGCCATCGTCGAGCTGATGGCCAACGGCGCCTGCACGCCCTACGAAAAGGAGCTGCGGCAGGCCGACAGCGCCCGCCTGGCCGTCCTTTTCGGCGCGGCGCTCTTGCCCTCGTCGGGGGACATGGTGGGCTTCGTCCTGGACTTGACCGAGCGGAAGCAGGCGGAAGGCCGGGTGGCGCTGCTGGCCGAAGCTGGACGCGTGTTCTCGGAGTCTCTCGACCCCGAGGAAACGCTGCGCAGCCTGGTCGAGTTGGCCGTGCCTCGGCTCGGGGACTACGCCCTCGTCTTCGCGATGCAGGAGGGCGGAGTGCTGCGGCAAGTCGCCTGCCGTCACGCCGATTCCGGCAAGGAAGCCTTGCTTCAGACGCTGGGCGAGATCTATCAGGCGTCGTCGGAGAGCCCGTCGAGCTATGTTTGGCGAACGGTGAACACCGGCCGGAGCGAGCTGATACCCGCGATCGACCCCGAGACGGCGTCCGCGATCGCCGGCAATGCTCCCCTTCTCGACCTCTACCGGCAGCTTTCGCCGCACTCGTTTCTCACCGTTGCCATGGCGGCTCGGGGAGAGACCCTCGGTGCTTTGCTCATCGCCACCGCCGAATCCCGGCGTCTCCTGGGGCCGGCGGATCTGGAGCTTGTCGAGGAGCTGGCGGCTCGCGCCTCCCTCGCCATCGACAATGCCCGCCTCTACAGCCGGGCCGAGGCCGCCAGCCGGGCGAAAGACCGCTTCCTGGCCGCCTTGAGCCACGAGTTGCGCACGCCGCTGACCCCCGTCCTGCTACGCGTCGCCGCCCTCGCCGGTACGCCGGAGCTGCCGGTCAAGCTGCGGGACGACTTGCGGATGATCCAGCGCAACGTCGAGCTCGAAGCCAAGCTGATCGACGATCTGCTCGACCTCACCCGCATCACGCGAGGAAAACTGTCTCTTCACCTCGAAGTCGTCGACGTCCATGAGGTGCTGCGGCACGTGGCGGAGATCTGCGGCGAGGAGGCGGAGAGCAAGCGCATCGAGATCGACGTTCTTGCTGGCGCAGAGGAGCAGCACGTCTGGGCCGATCCCGGCCGGCTGCGGCAGGTGTTCTGGAACCTGGTGAAGAACGCCGTCAAGTTCACGCCGGCCGGCGGTCATATCACGGTGCTCACCAGCAATCCTG
>DATIOS010000587.1:0-8768 GCA_035472915.1 Thermoanaerobaculia bacterium | reverse complement strand
GGATTGGCAGGTCCAGCACGCCGGCGATAAACCTTTTGTTCGTGAGGAGAACCTGGCGCTCACGCCCATGGTCGTGGTGATGTGGGCGGAGCGTTACGAGTCGTTCGCCAAGAAGTACGGCGAGGTCTCGTTCAAAACCCTTTCGCAAGCCCTCACCGAGACGGGTGGGTGGCAGACCATCGCCGGCAAGTCCGAGTGGGGGTTGTTCAAGCTGGGCCACACGCATCCCAACGAGTCGAACAGTGGCATCGCGACGCTGGCCTTGATGGCGTATGACTATCACGGCAAGACCCGCGATCTATCTCTCAAGGACATCCTCGATCCCGGCTTCCAGTCCTGGGCGCAGGGTTTCGAGAAGGGGGTGCGGCCTTTCGAACAGCACCGGCAACCTGATGCGGGAGATGGTGCTCAAAGGTCCCTCGGCCTTCGACGCCGTGGTGGTCTACGAGAACGTGGCCATCGACTACCTCAAGAATGCCGAGGGGCGTTGGGGAGAGCTCCGCGTCGTCTATCCGAAGCGGAATCTCTGGAATGAAAACCCCTACTACATCCTGAATGCCACCTGGAGCTCACCGGAGCGGCAGCAGGCGGCCGGCCGGTTCCTCGACTTCCTGCTGAGCGAGCCGATTCAAAAGCAGTCGCTCGTCCACGGCTTCCGGCCCGGCAACCCCGCGGTCCCCGTGCGCTTCCCGGGCAGTCCGTTCGACGCTCTCAAGCGCTTTGGCCTCAGCGTGGACTTGGGCACGATGTGCGAGGCGCCGAAGGCGGAGGTCATCAACAACCTCCTGCAATGGTGGCAGCGCTCGGTGGGAACGTCGTAATCTCGCGGCATGCTCGAATATCTCAAGCGGGCCTTCTGGGCCGGACCGAGCGTTCCAGGCCTGGGGCGGCTGCCTGTCAACGCCCTGGCCCTGTTGGGTTTTGCAATTCTAGGCGTTGGCCATCCGGGTTTCTGGCTCCTGGGAGCCGGGCTCGAAGCCGCCTATCTGGGGACCCTGGTCTCTCACCCGCGCTTCCAGCGACTAGTGAACGCGCAGCAGCGGAGCCAGACGACGGCCGAGGCCGAGCAGGGGCGGCAGGAGCTCATTCATTCGCTCGACCTGCCGTCCCGGCAGCGCCTCGTCGCCTTGGAGGGGAAGCGGGGGCGGATCCTCGACCTCGCCCGGGAGTCGCGAGTCGGAGACTTCGAGTTGGAGAGCGCCCGGGACGCCCTGGACCGGCTGCTCTGGATCTACCTCAAGCTGCTGGTGGCCCGGGGTCAGCTGGCGGCCACCCAGGCCCAGGCGAACAAGGTCGATCTCGAGCACAAGGCGGCGGACCTGGAACGGAGCCTGACTGCCGGCGACAGCTCCGCCGCCTTGCGCGATTCCCAAACGGCGACCCTCAAGATCCTGCGGCAGCGACTCGAAAACCTGGAGCACTGCGACGACAGCCTGAAGCAGGTGGACAGCGATCTCACCCGCGTCGAGGCCCAGGTCGATCTCGCGGCCGAGAGCGCCGCTCTGCGCGGTGGCGGCGCCGCCGTGACCGCGAACCTGGAGCTGGCGAGTCAGGCGCTGGACGGTGGCATCGACTTCGGAGAGTCGGAGGCCACAGTCCACGCCCTGGACCAGGCGTACGGCGCGCCCCCTCGGCCCCGGGAGCGTGGCTGACTCACTCTGGACTTACACCCCCGACCGCACGATCGCCTCGACGTAAGACACCAGCTCCCCGGCCTCTCCCGCCGGCAACAGGTTGCGGACGACGAGCGACTGCAACACCCGCCACTCCTCCAGGGCCTGCGCCACGAGCCGCCGCCGGCGAACGGCCGTGGGCTCAGTCCCGACCTGGAGGCTCGCCTCGTCGAGCAGCAGCAGATGGTCGGCGTTGTCGAGGACCAGCTCGGCGGAGAGGCGCCGGGAGGAGCCGAGGACGAGACCGTTGAAAACGGCGCGGGTGCTGTCCGCGGCGTTGCGCAGGAACACGGTGAAGACCCGCCCGAGGTCCACCTCCACGGACTTGGCCCGCAGCACGTCGCGCAGCAGCATGAAGGATCGATTGTAGGTCTCGATGACACCGCGCAGCTCAGCCGTGGCACTGTCCTCGCCCTTTGGGGACCGGGCGCGTGGCTCGTCCGCCACCTCCACGACGCCGGCCTTGAGCAGCTTGTAGAGCAGCTTGAAGGTGTTGAACTCCCCCCATCCCGTGGCGCGCACCAGCTCCTCAACGGTGCTGCGGCCGTCCACGAGCCCCAGCACCCGCACCATCCGCTCCGAGAGTTTCGCCTCCGGCTTGCGGCCCGTGGGGCGCAGCACCGTGCCGTGACCGCGGATGTGCTCGCCGATCAGCCCCAGTTCGTCCACCCGCTGGTAGCCCTCCATGAGGACGTTGTTGGTGTCGATCGAGGAGACGGCGAGATCGTCCTCCACGAAGTTGCCGTCAAAGAGGAAGAAGCTGCCGTGGGTGAGCCGGAAGATGGAGTAGATGATCTCCTCCATCTGGTATTTGACTCCCCAGAGCAGCGAGGAAGGATCGATCAGCTTGCGCTCCAGGAGCATGGCGCCGAAACGCTGGCCTGGCCTCACATGGCCCTCGGCTTCCGCCAGACCCTCGCGCGAGAGCTTGCCGGTGCGGTACAGCACCTGGCCCAACCGGTCCTCGGGAAGATTGCTGCCGGCGAAGACGATCTCGCCGCGGCGAAAGTAGACGGACTTCTGGGCCTGCTCGGCGATGAGCAGTAGCAGACCGCTGCGGCGACTCATGTTGAGCAGCGAGAAGAGGTCGGCGATGCCGAAGCTCTCCAGGTTGCCCTGAAGGGAGATGCGTTCTGCCTTCAGCAAGGCGCCGGAGCCTGCGTCGGCGCGAATCATATGGACGAACTGCCGCCCCTCGGAGAAGACGAGGAAGGGCTCCGGCCGTAGCAGGCGAAGCTCGTGCAGCACGCTGTCGGGGAGTATCAGCTCGCCTCCGCGGCCGACCGTCGCCACGCGCTCCGGAGTGATTGGCTCCGCGATAGCGACGGCGTTCATGCCAGGGCTCCCTCGTACAGGGCGAAGCCGCTCCGCCCCAGGGCGGCGGTGACGGTCTTGGCGGTCCGCCGCAGACCGGCGGCGAGCTGCGAGAAGGCGGCGGGATGCCGCTCCTCTCCCAAAGCCCGGCTGGAGATCCCCGCCAGGCTGAGGGTGGTGAGTGGAACGCGCAGATGGTTCCCCTTTTCGTCCCGGGCCTCGAAAAAGCCGCGGTCGCGGTCCGCCGGCCGAAACAAGTCGAGCTTGCCGCGATCGAAACGGCCGCAGACCTCACGCAAGGCGTCCGTTCCCACCGGCCGTGGACAGACGAGGACGAAATCGTCGCCGCCGTCGTGGCCGAGCCGGGACTCCGGCCCGATGAGGTCGAGAGCGCCGGCCAGGGTCTCGGCCGTACGCCGCACGAGCTCGTCGCCCATCAGCAGACCGTGAACGTCGTTGTACTCCTTGAAGCGGTCGAGGTCGGTGAAAAAGACGGTGAGCCCGCCGTCCCGGTCGCCAGCCAGCCCCCGCTCGATCCACTCCTGGATGATGCGCCCGCCCGGAAGGCCGGTCAGAGGGTTCGAAAGCTGGGCGATTTGCAGCTCGAGCTCCGCCGCCTTCCGTAGAAGCTGCTTGATGGTGACGATCCCCAGGATCATCCCTGCGCCGTCGACCACAATCGCTGGATCATATTGGTCGTCCCGCGGCCGGGCGAGAGCGAGGGTGGCGAGGACGCGCACCGAAACGTCTTCGCCGATGACCAATGGCGACGGCTTGGCCACCGCCTCCACGGGCTTCTTCTGATAGAACGTGAAGCCGAAGGGCCCGCCGGTGACGGTGTAGTAGTGCTCGCGAGTGACCAGCCGGACGGGGCGGCCGGCGGTGAGAATCACCACGCAGTCGAGCTCGCGGTCGGCCTTGAAGATCCGGTCAAGCTGCTCGGCGAGCGCCGAGCCGGTTTCCAAGGTGACGGTCTCGGCGACCAAGGCACCCACCGGCTCATCCATTCCGAGCGGCAGTGCGGAAAGCGCGACCTCGGCAGATGGAACAGTGGCGCTCGGCATACCTCACTCTCCCTTTGTGGAGAGAGCCATTCCAACACCGACGTGCGGAAACGCCATGGCGCCGGCGTGTCGTTTCCGAGGACTGCGCGTGACGGCCGGCACGCGAATTGGATCAGGGCCGGGGCGCGTGCGAGGCGCCGGTGGCGTCCGGCAGGCGGAGGCCGAGCACGCCGGCCAGGGTGGGCGCCAGATCGTAGGGAGTGCACGTCTCGCCGCTCTCGGCCGCCGCGAACGGCGCGCCCCAGAACAGCAGGGGAACGTGGGTGTCGTAATCGTGGTGAGAGCCGTGGCCCGAGCCGCGCTCGGGGTCCCAATGCATGAGCACGTAATCCCGCGGCACCAGAAAAGCATCGCCGGAGCGCTGGGCGTCGAAATCGTTGCGGGCGAAGGGGACGGCCGGACCGTCCGCCGGCCAGCGGTCGCGTTGCGAGATCAGGAGGACGTCCTCGATCTCCTCGCCATAGAGGCGCCGGACGACGTCCGGAAAGACCCGGTCCAGCTCTGAGACGGTTACCGTCCGGCCTGCCTCACCGCAAGCGCCCTGCACGGTCTGCATCGGGAACGCCGAGCGGTCGAACGCCACGGTCCAACCCTCGACGCCGTAGATCGGCTGGCTTGCCTTCGGCAGGCAAAGCGTCTCCGAGAGGGCACGGTTCAGTCGCTCCTGGACGTTGGGATAGGGAGTGTCGGCCCCACTGTCCGCGCTCTGCAAACGGCCGCCGAGCCGCGTTCCCGTATTGCGCCGCACCACTTCAGGCAGCGGCGAGAAGCCGTGATCCGCCGACAGGGCGAGGATGACGCGGCCCTTGGGCTCGGCGGCGGCCAATGCGTCCAAGGCGCCGAGCAGCCGGCCGAGCTCGCGGTCGAGCCGCCGCAACGCGTCGAGCTCCTCCTCCGACTCGTTGCCATAGGCGTGGGAGACCACGTCATGGGCCGAGAAAGACAGCGCCAGGAGATCGGGCACGTTGCGCCGGCCGAGAGCCAGAGCCGGATCGGCGAGCACCGCGAGAGTCAGGTCGGTGAGCAACTGATCCTGGAACGGCGTGCCGTAGATGGCGTTGAAATAGCCGCGTGGATCGAGCGCCAGGTTGTGATCGAAGCCGAGCCCCAGATCCGTGGTTTGGAACCGGGCGAGGTTGGGCTCGGGGTGAGGCAGGCCCGTGGCTGCCGGCGGCTCAGGCAGTGAATGCCAGAGCGTGCCGAAGCGGCTGACGAGACGAGTGCCTGCCTGGGACAGATTGAACTGCCGCACCAGGTCGCGGGCGGCGCTGCCCACGATGCCGTCGGAATCGTAGGCGGCGGACGATACATAGCGGCCGGTGTCGCGGTCGTACCAATAGACCACGTGGCGGGGATTCTTTCCGGCCAGAAAGATGGCTCCCCGGTCCTTGCCGGAGAGCGCCACGACGCGCGAGCCCGGGCTCTCCGCCACCAGCCGGTCGCCCAGCGTCGCGATCCGCAGATTGGCCGGACCGGGAATGGTGCCGGACGGCGACAGGTCCACCGGCGGCAGTCCATGATGCAGGGCATAGAGCGCCACAGCGTCGTCGCCGTCGAGGACCAGCGTCTCGCCTTTCGGACCCTCGCCGATGCGGGTCGTGGCTTGATTGCCGATCTCTCCTGTGCTCTCCCAAATCTCGAGCGTGCGCCGGCGGGCGAAGACATAGAGCCGGCCGTCCTTCTCGACCTCACGGTAGAAGAGCGGCGGCTGGCCCGGCACGCGCGACGGGTCCGGCTGGTCGGTGCAGTAGAGGCGGCGAAGTCCCACGCCGTTGGAGTTGGCCTCGAACCAGCGGTTGGCCACGATGCCATGGACCCGTGGCGGCGCCCCGGTGCCGAGGGACGCGTGGCCAGGGCCGGTCTCGGTGTTGAGATGCCGGTAAAAGCACGACGTCTCGACTCGGGACTCCTTCAACAGCCGCTTGAATCCGGCTTCGAACCAGGGCCGGTACGTATCGAGGCGAGGCCAGGAGAGGCCGTCGACCGAGACGATCACCACCAGCATGACCGGCTCGGCGGGAGCGAGCGCGGCATGGACAGGGAAGGCAAAAACAAAGAGGAGGGCGGCGAGCCCGGCGGCGCGCGCCCTCCGCAGGTAGGCTGGGAGGCACATGGCGTTCATTATGGCAGCGGCTTGTGTCTTCCCAGTCACAGGCCTGTAAAGCCAGAGTTTCGATTGGGGATCGCTGAACGGGAGCGATGCGGACCCTGCGCTACAATCGGCGAGGAGGCTCCCTATGACCGCAACCCTCGCTGATCCTACCGCCACCGCTGCGACCGAGGTCGAGCCGCTCACCATCGCGGATCGGACGTTCCGCTCGCGCCTTTTCCTGGGAACGGGGAAGTACCCCGACTTCCAGACCATGGCCGCCGCCCTGGAGGCCTCGGGAACCGAGGTGGTGACTGTTGCGCTGCGGCGGGTGAACCTCGGCGAGCGGGGTCAGGGCTCGCTTCTGGACTTCGTCGACCCGGACAAATATCTCCTGCTGCCGAACACCGCCGGCTGCTACACGGCCGACGAAGCGATTCGCACCGCCCGTCTGGCGCGCGAGCTGGGGGGCTGGAACTGGGTGAAGCTCGAGGTGATCGGCGACAAAAAGACCCTCTTCCCGGACAACGTCGAGCTGCTCAAGGCCACCGAGCGCCTGGTGGCCGAAGGGTTCATCGTCCTGCCCTACACCAGCGACGACCCGGTGACCTGCCGTAAGCTGGAGGAGCTGGGAGCGGCGGCTGTCATGCCCCTGGGTGCCCCCATCGGCTCCGGCATGGGCATCCGCAATCCGGCCAACCTGCGCATTATCCTGGAGCAGGCCAAAGTGCCGGTGATCGTGGACGCCGGCGTAGGCACCGCCAGCGACGCCGCCCTCGCCATGGAGCTGGGAGCCCACGGCGTGCTGATGAACACCGCCGTCGCCGAAGCGAAGGACCCCGTCCGCATGGCCCGCGCCATGAAGCTGGCCGTAGAAGCCGGCTGGCTCGCCGCCAATGCCGGCCGCATCCCGAAAAAGCTCTACGCCTCAGCCTCTTCCCCGACGACGGGACTGCTGGAATAGGGCCCCCCTGGGAGCGCTGGCGTCCCGCCGGCCTGCTTACTTTGCTTCTTCTCCCCTTGACAATCGACAAGAGATCGCCCACTCTTGTCGAACGACAAGGGGAGCGCGCATGCCCGAGGACAAACCCGACGACAAAGAGGATCTCCTCCAGGGGACCCTCGACATGCTGATCCTGAAGACTGTCGCCTTGGGCCCAGTCCATGGCTGGGGCATCTCCCAACGCATCCGGCAGATCTCCAGCGAGGTGCTGCAAGTCCACCAGGGCTCCCTCTATCCGGCTCTCATCCGCCTGGAGCGACAGGGCCTGATCCAGGCCTCGTGGGGAGTCTCCGAGAACAACCGGCGCGCCAAGTTCTACGAGCTCACCTCCGCCGGCCATCGCCGGTTGGAGGCCGAGACCGCGAGTTGGGACCGGTTGGCCGCCGCCGTCTACCGCGTCCTGCAGGCCACCTGAGACATCCGAGGAAATTCGCCATGCTCTGGTTGCGGCAGGTTTTCTTTCGAATCCGCGATCTGGTCCACCGTGACGAGCTCGAGCGCGAGCTCGTCGAGGAGCTGAGATTCCACCTGGAGATGGAGGCGGCGGACAGGACCTCGCAAGGCCTGAGCCCGGAGGAAGCCAGGCGAGCGGCGGCACTGGACTTCGGAGGAGTTGAAAAGATCAAGGAGGACTGCCGCGATCAATACGGTCTCCGCTGGCTGGAGACGGTCGGCCTGGATCTCCGCCACGGCGCCCGCGGGCTGCGTCGGAGCCCGGGCTTCACGATCGCGGCCTTGTTGACTCTCAGCCTCGGTATCGGCGCCAACACGGCGATCTTCAGTGTCGTCAATGCAGTGCTGCTGCGTCCCTTGCCGTTTTCCGATCCGGACCGGCTGGTGCGGGTCTTCGGAACGACGCCGCAGAACCCGCACGCCTGGACCTCGCCGCTCAACTTCGCCGACCTGGCGGCCCAGCAGAAATCGTTCGCGGGCCTCGCCGCCCTCAGCGAAGCGAGGGCCGCCCTGGCGGGAGTCGACGAGGCCGAGCAGATCGAAGGCTGGTCCGTGTCCGCGAGCTTCTTCACGCTCCTTGGCGTTCGCCCCGTCCTGGGCCGGAGCTTCACCTCCGGCGAGGACCGGCCCGGCGGCGAGTGCGTCCTCGTGTTGAGCCACGCCCTGTGGCAGCGCCGCTTCGGCGGCCAACCCGGCGCGATCGGCAGGACCGTGGCGCTCAACGACTCCCGCTGCACGGTGGTGGGTGTGGCTCCCGCTGCCTTCGATTTTCCGATCGGCGCGGCGTTCTGGAAGCCCCTCCAACTCGATCCCGGCGCCGAGAGCCGCGGCTCCAACCACCTGACGCTAATCGCCCGGCTCGGGACCCACGCCACCCGAGAGAGCGCCCAGGCCGATCTGGACCGGATCGCCCTCGGCCTGGCGCGGTCCTACCCGGACCCGAACGCCGGGCGCGGCTTCGTCGCCGTGCCCTTGCGGGAACAGATCGTGGGCGAAGTCCGGCCGGCATTGCTGGTGCTGGTTGGCGCGGTCGGCCTCGTGCTGCTGATCGCCTGCGGCAACGTCGCCAACCTGCTGCTGGCGCGCTCCGCGGCCCGGCGGGGCGAAGTGGCCATCCGCGCCGCCGTGGGTGCTGCCCGGGCGCGGATCGTCCGCCAACTTCTCACCGAGAG
>DATIOS010000586.1:0-3255 GCA_035472915.1 Thermoanaerobaculia bacterium | reverse complement strand
CCTCTACGGCGGTTGTGTCGATGGTTGCGGGGGCAGGATTTGAACCTGCGACCTTTGGGTTATGAGCCCAACGAGCTACCAGACTGCTCCACCCCGCGTCAGTTCCTTCGTTCCGCACCTCCTCTGGAGGCGGGGGGTGATAATTGCATAAGGCGGGGGCGGTGTCAAACGAGACGAGGCCCCTACACATACGGTTCGTGCAGCTTCACCGGCTGGCGCTTCTTCTGCATCCGCAGATTCAAGAATTCCACGAAGACCGAGAAGGCCATGGCGAAGTAGATGTAGCCCTTGGGGATATGCTGGCCGAGCCCTTCGGCGATCAGCGACATGCCGATGAGGATGAGAAAGGCGAGGGCCAGCATCTTGACCGTGGGGTGCCGGGCCACGAACTCGCCGATGGGCCCGGCGGCGAACATCATCACTCCCACGGCGATCACCACGGCGGCGATCATGATCGAAAGGTGGTTGGCCATGCCGACGGCCGTGATCACCGAGTCGAGGGAGAAGACGATGTCCAGCAGCAGGATCTGGACGATGACGGCGCCGAACCGGGCGGCCACCCGCGAGCTGGCCTCCCCTTCCTCGCCCTCCAGCTTCTCGTGGATCTCGCGGGTCGCCTTGGTGAGCAGGAAGAGTCCACCTGCCAGCAGGATCAGGTCCCTTCCCGAGATGCCCTTGCCGAGCACGAAGAACAGCGGCGCCGTCAACCGGGCCATCCAGGCGATCGAGGCCAACAGGCCGATGCGCAGGAGCATGGCGAGGGCGAGGCCCAGACGCCGCGCCTTCGGCTGCTGCGCCTTCGCCAGCTTGCCCACCAGGATGGAGATGAAGATGATGTTGTCGATGCCGAGGACGATCTCGAGCACGGTCAGGGTCAACAGTGCGATCCAGCTTTCGGGGTTGGTCATCCAGCCCATTCCGGCTCCTCTCTCGCCCGATCAATCCGGACCAACGTCCGGGTGAGCGGATTGTATCCCGGCGTCGGGGAGCCGTCCCGTGACATACTTCGGAGTCTTATGAGCGATACGACGACCCGCGGCATCCGGGTCCAGGTTGAGACCTTCTACGACGAAGAGCGGAGCTCTCCCCAGGAGAGCTACTACTTCTTTTCCTACCACGTGCGAATCTCGAACGTCGGCACCGAGACGGCGCAACTCGTCAGCCGCGAGTGGTTCATCACCGACGGCAACGGCGACACCCAGCGAGTGCAGGGGCCGGGGGTGGTGGGCGAAAAGCCGGTGCTCGCCCCGGGCGAGGAGTTCGAGTACTCCAGTTTTTGCCCCCTCACGACTCCGGTGGGCGCCATGCAGGGCTCCTACCGCATGGTCCTCCAGAACGGCGACAGCTTCGAAGCGGAAATCGACCCCTTCTCGCTGGCAGTTCCCCACGCCGTGAACTGAGAACGGCTATCAAAGGCTGGGCCTGATCACCAGGATCCGTCCGGCGTCCCTTGCGGTGGACGCCCGTCAGGCCAGCAACCCAATTTCCCCAGGGGAAACGAATGGTCCTTTTCTTGCTTGACAGGGGTTGACGCCTCCGTCGGGGAAGGGCATTGTGGTAGGGTACGGAGCCGAAAAACCGCGTTCTCTGCGCAACGAAAGGGGCCCGATGGCGATCCACGAAATCCCCCCGCAAGAGTATCCCGACGTCGTCGGACCGGTGCCCGTCGAGACGCCTGCCGCTTTCCGGCCGTTCATCCCGGCCGACGTGCGGCTGCCCGAGCTCACGCTGCTGCCGCTCATCGTCGGCACGCTGCTGGGCATCATCTTCGGCGCCTCGTCGCTCTACCTGGTGCTCAAGGTCGGCTTGACGGTGAGCGCCTCGATCCCCGTGGCGGTGATCTCGCTGACCATCTTCCGCCTGCTCAAGGGAGTCGGCTTCCGCGGCGCAAGCATCCTCGAGAACAACGTCGTACAAACCGCTGGATCGGCCGGCGAGTCGATCGCCTTCGGCGTCGGCGTCACCATGCCGGCGATCATGATCCTGGGCTTCGACCTGGAGTTCACGCGGGTGATGCTGGTGGCCGTGCTCGGCGGTCTCCTGGGCATCCTGATGATGATTCCGCTGCGCCGGGCGCTCATCGTCCAGCAGCACGGCCTGCTCAAGTACCCCGAGGGGACGGCCTGCGCCGAGGTGCTCAAAGCCGGCGCCTCGGACGAGGAGCGGGCCATCGCCGCCCGCGGGGCGACCCACACCGGCGACGCCCCCGTTGCGGCCGTGCCTCAATCCGGCGCCAAGGCGATCTTCTCCGGCTTCGGCATCGGCTTCGTCTACTACACGGCGATGAAGGTCTTCTACCTCTGGAAGGACACGCCCGAGAAGGTCTTCAAGAAGCCCTTCGAAGCCGCCTCGGTTTCGGTGGAGATCAACCCCACACTGCTCGGAGTGGGCTACATCATCGGCCCGCGAATCGCCTCCATCATGTGCGCCGGCGGCGTGCTCGCCTACCTGGTGCTGATCCCGGCGATCAAATACTTCGGCGGCGCCTCGACCGGGATCATCCCGCCGGGCACCATTCCGATCTCGCAGATGGAGCCCAACGCCATCCGCGGCGCCTACGTGCTCTACATCGGCGCCGGCGCCGTGGCCGCGGGCGGCATCATCAGCCTGTTCCGCTCGCTGCCCACCATCTGGCATGGCCTCAGGGGTGGCCTTGCCGACTTCCGCGGCCGCGGAGCGAACGGGGCCGGCGCGACGACCCTGCGCACCGATCAGGACATGTCGCTCAAGGTCGTGGTCGGCGGCATCGTGGCCCTCATCGCGATCATCATGCTGGTGCCGCAGCTCCATCTGCAGGGGAACATCCTGGGAGCGCTGCTGATCATCATCTTCGGCTTCCTCTTCGTGACCGTCTCTTCCCGCCTGACGGGTGAGATCGGCTCGTCGTCGAACCCGATCTCGGGTATGACCGTGGCGACCCTGCTGCTGACCTGCCTGGTCTTCCTGGCCATCGGCTGGACGGGCCCGAGCTACTACGTGACGGCGCTGTCGATCGGCGCCATCGTCTGTATCGCCGCTTCGAACGGCGGCACCACGTCGCAGGATATGAAGACCGGCTTCCTGGTGGGTGCCACGCCGCGACACCAGCAGGTGGCCATCCTGTTCGGCGCCCTGGCCTCGGCCCTGGTGCTCGGTCCCATCCTGCTGTCGCTCAACGACTCGGCCACCATCTACCAGCCGATCGTCAGCAAGACCGGCCAGGTCGCTCAGGGGTACGCTCCCGACCTGCGGGTCGCTCCCGCCGTCCTCTCGACC
>DATIOS010000585.1:0-7982 GCA_035472915.1 Thermoanaerobaculia bacterium | reverse complement strand
CAGCGCCTGCTTGACCAGAAAGGGGTTGACCAGCGGCGAGCGCTCGCGCGTGATGGCGGCGCTCGCCGAATACACCATCACCAGGCCGAAGAACATCAGCAGGACGACCGTGGTGAAGAGCACCTTGTCAAAGGCGAGCTTCTTCGCCATGCGGCCCTCCCACTATCTCGGACATCACCGCGCGCGCCAGCTCCTGGAAGACGTCGCCGCGGTGGTTGAAGTTCCTGAACTGGTCGAAGCTCGCGCAGGCCGGCGAGAGGACGACCGCCTCCCCCGGCTGCGCCTGGTCTGCCGCCGAGCGCACAGCGCGATCCAGCGTCTCAGACCTCTCAAAGGGGACGGCGCCCTCCAGTGCAGCCGCGAAGTCCTCCGTCGCCTCGCCGATCAGGTAGGCGCGTCGGGCCTTGCGGCGGATCATCGGCGTGAGCGCCGCCAGGTCGGCATCTTTGTTGCGCCCGCCGAGGATCAGATGGACGGTGCCGTCGGCGAAGCCCTCGATCGCCTTCATCGTGGCGCCGGGATTGGTCCCCTTGGAGTCGTCGTAGAAGGCGACGCCTTCGCGCTCGCCGACCTTCTCCAGCCGATGCGGCAGGCCGGTGAAACCGCGGAGGGCGGCGACAATGGCGGCAGGCTGTACGTCAACGGCCCGGGCCAGCAGCGCCGCCGCCATGGCGTTCTCCAGGTTTTGAACGCCGGCGAGCGGTACGTCAGAGGCGTGGAACAGCTCGGTGTCCGGCGCGCCGGGAGCGACTTCGATCACCTGGCCATCCACCTTCGCAAAGCAGCCGTCCGTCACTGGGGCCAGGCGCGAGAAAAGGCGGCGGCGGGCGCGGGTGGGAGTGCGGAGAGTCTCGGGATCGTCGGCGTTGAGCACGGCGACGCCGCTCTCGTCCATATCGCGGAAGAGCCGCCGCTTGGCGTCCGCGTAGGCCGCCATGCTGCCGTAGCGATCCAGATGGTCCTCCGCGAGGTTCAGGAGGGCGGCCGCCTTGGGCTTCAGGGTGACGATCCCCTCGATCTGGAAGCTCGACAGCTCTACCACGAACACCCGTCCTTGCGGCCCGTCAACCTTGTCGGCCAGCGGCTCGCCGATGTTGCCGCAGATCTCTACGGGCAAGCCGGCGGCGCGGACCATGGTGCTGGCCATGGCCGTCGTGGTGCTCTTGCCATTGCTGCCGGTGATGGCGATCAGCGGTCCGTTGAGGAATGGAAAAGCCAGCTCCACCTCGGCGATCACCGGCACGCCCTTCGCCCGCGCCTCGGAGAGGATGGGCCGGTCGAGCGGCACGCCCGGCGAAACGACGACGAGGTCAATCCCCGAGGGCAATCCCTGAGCGGACACCAACTGGATCTTTCCTTCCAGGTCTCCTGCGTCTACGCCTTTGTCATCCACCGCCAGCACCGTCGCGCCATGCGCCAGCAACAGGCGAGCGGCGGCGCGGCCGGAGAGCCCCAGCCCGTACACCAGAACCCGCGCAATGCGGTGCTTTACCCAGGGCCCGTTCATCGCAGCTTGAGAGTGGAAAGAGAAAGAAGCGCGAAGAGGATCGAGAGGATCCAGAAGCGCACGATGACCTTCGGCTCCGCCCATCCGGAAAGCTCGAAGTGGTGGTGAAGCGGCGACATGCGGAACACCCGTTTGCCCCGCAGCTTGAACGAGGTCACCTGGATGATGACCGACATCGCCTCCATGACGAACACGCCGCCCACCAGCACCAGCAGGATCTCCTGCTTGGCGAGCACGGCGACGCTGCCGATGGCCGCTCCGAGCGACAGCGAGCCGACGTCGCCCATGAACACCTCGGCCGGATGCGAGTTGAACCACAGGAAACCGATTCCCGCGCCCACCATGGCGCCGCAGAAGACGGCCACCTCGCCGGCGCCGGGAACCCAGGCCACCTGAAGGTAGCGGGCGATGATGAAGTTGCCCGCCACGTAAGTGAAGATGGCGTAGGTCGCGGCGGCCACCGACGTCGCGCCGATGGCGAGGCCGTCCAATCCGTCCGTAAGGTTTACGGCGTTCGAGGCTCCGGTCAGCACGAAGGCCACGAAGGGGATGTAGAGATAGCTGAGATTGAGCACCAGCTTCTTGATGAAGGGGAAGGTCAGGGTCGGATTGAAGCCGGACTCGGCGGGCAGAAGAAGCAGGGCCATGCCGAAGCCAACGCCGACTAGAGCTTGAAGCAGGAACTTGGTGCGCGCCGTCAGCCCCAGGTTGCGGTGATTCCTGACCTTTAGATAGTCGTCCGCGAAGCCGATCCCTCCGAACGCTGCGGTCACCAGCACCACCAGCCAGACGTAGATGTTGCGCAGATCCGCCCAGAGCAGGGTCGGCACCAGGGTGGCGAAGAGAATGAGCAGGCCGCCCATGGTGGGCGTTCCCTTCTTGACCTGGTGCGCCTGCGGCCCCACGTCGCGAATGTTCTGGCCGACCGAGAGCCTGCGGAGCTCGCGGATGAACCAGGGACCCAGGATCCAGGACAGGATCAAGGCCGTGACGATCGCCCCCGCCGCCCGGAAGGTGAGATAGCGGAAGACGTTGAACGCCTGAATGCGATCGTGCAGCGGATAGAGGAGCCAATAGAGCATTTAGTGAGCTCCCAGCCCATCGTTCTCAGCGTTTCCCAACAGCCGCTTCACGACACGATCCAGCCCCACTCCGCGCGACGCCTTGACCAGCACGACGTCCCCTTGGCGCAGCTCGCCCGCAGCCCAGTCCGCCGCCGCCGCCGCGTCCGGCAGCCAGACGCTCTCGGCCCCTGCCGCGCGGGCGCCGGCCGCCAACTCGCGCGACAGCTCGCCCACCGCCACGACCGGGGAAAATCCCAGCCGCGCCGCCCGCTCTCCCGCCTCGCGGTGGAAGCGGGGCGTCTCGGGTCCCAGCTCCCGCATGTCGCCCAGCACGGCTACCCGCCGGTTGCCGGCGAGTGTGCCAGCGCTTTCCAAAGCCTTGCCGACTGCATCGGGGTTGGAGTTATAGGAGTCGTCGACCAGGGTGTAACCGCCGGCGGCCTGGTGAACGACGCCGCGCATCGAGGCCGGCCGCACCGTGGCGACAGACGCCACGATCACGTCGAGCGAAACACCCAACGTCCAGGCGCAGGCCGCCGCCGCCAGGCAGTTCTCCACGTTGTAGAGACCGTGAAGCGGGAGACGCACGTCCCGCGAGAGGCCGCCCGCCTCCAGCAGGAAGCGGCTGCCCACGGCACCATCCTGCCGCAAATCGCGAGCACGGACGTCCACCTGCGAAGACTCAATCCCGTACCAGACGATGCGAGCGCCGTGGCGCTTCGCGATCCTCGCCACCTCAGGATCGTCGGCGTTGGCCACCACGAAACCTTCGGGAGAGAGACCCGCGAGGATCTCGGACTTGGCTTCGGCGATGGCCTGAACGGTGCCGAAGAACTCCAGGTGGACGGGGCGCACGACGGTGAATACCGCCGCGTCCGGACGGCCCAGCAGCGAGAGCTGCCGCAACTCGCCGGGAGTGGACATTCCCATCTCCGCCACCATCCACTCCGTGCCGTCCGGCACATTAAGCAGTGAAAGAGGAAAGCCATAGAGATTGTTGAGGTTTCCCGGCGTCCAGGAGACCTTGAAGCGCGAGGCGAGGATCGCGGCCAGAAGCTCCTTGGTGGTTGTCTTCCCCGCCGAGCCGGTGATCCCCACGAGCTTCTCGGGCACCCGACGGCCGCGGACGAAGCGGGAGAGATCGTGGAGGGCGCGGTAGGTGTCCGCGACACGGATCAGGGCGCCCACCGACGTTGGCGCGACATCTTCTTGAATCATGGCAGCCGCGGCACCACGGCCGAGCGCGTCCGCCACGAAGCGGTGACCGTCTACCACGGCTCCGGGAAAAGCGAAGAACACCTCGCCGCCGCGGACGGCGCGCGAGTCGATGGCAGCGCCGTCGATCACAACCGCCGGATCTCCGGTCACCACCTGACCGCCCACGGCCGCCGCTGCCTCGGCGACGGTCAGGCGGGCCATTTCTGACCCTCCAGCGCTTTGCCGATCTCTTCGAGGTCGGAGAACGGCAGGCGCTCGGTGCCCACGATCTGCTCCCGCTCGTGCCCCTTTCCCGCCACCAGCACCACCCAACCCGGTTTCGCTGCGGCAAGGGCCTCGCGGATGGCTTCACGGCGATCCGGCACCAGGCGGTAGCCGGCGTTGCCGCTCTGCCGCAAACCGTTCTCGACGGCAGCGAGGATGGCCAATGGATTCTCGTTGCGCGGATTGTCCGAGGTGGCGATCACGAGATCGGCCAGCTCGCCGGCCACCTTTCCCATCAGGGGCCGCTTGCCCGGGTCGCGGTCGCCACCACAGCCAAAGACGACGGCCACCTTGCCGCCGGCCGCGATCTCCCTTGCCGAACGCAGGGCGGCGTCGAGGGCGGCGTCGGTGTGGGCGTAGTCAACGAAGACGGCAAACGGCTGGCCGCGGACGACCGGCTCCATCCGCCCTGGCACCGGCGGCTGGTTGGCGAAAGCCGCCACCACCGCCTTCAGAGGAAGGCCCAGGGTCTCCGCTCCCGCCGCCGCGGCCAGCAGGTTCGACAGGTTGTAGCGGCCGAGGAGGGACGAGACGAACGGCACCTCGCCCCGCGGAGTGAGCAGCACGCCGCGGGTGCCGGTGGCCGTCACTTCCACGTCGCGGGCCGAGACCTCGCCCCGCTCGCCAAACGTGAGCGCATCCGGCATCTCGGCGGCCAGTTGCCGGCCGTAGGGATCGTCGACGTTGACCGCCGGCCGCGCTCCCGGCTTCAGGAGATCGAACAGCTTCCGCTTGGCCGCGAAGTAGTCATCGAAGTCCCGGTGATAGTCCAGGTGATCGCGGGTCAGGTTGGTGAACACGGCGGTATCGAACGCGGCACCCGCCACCCGCCCCATCGCCAGAGCATGAGAGGAAACCTCCATGGCCACCGCCGCGGCGCCGTCATCGTGCATCCGGCGGAGGATGCGGAAGAGGTCCGAAGCCTCGGGCGTTGTATGACCGCCGGCGTAGAGGTGCTCGCGAAACCGATAGCCGAGGGTACCGAGGAAGCCCGCGGGATGGCCCGCCGCGTCGAGGATCGCGGCCAACAAGGTGGCGACCGTCGACTTGCCGTTGGTGCCGGTGACGCCGGCCAAGATCAGCTCGCGCTCGGGATGGCCATAGGCCCGGGCAGCCAGGGGACCGAGGACGGCGCGGGGATCGGCCGTCACCAGCCACGGCACAGACAGCTCGGGGACCGCCTCCCCGGAATCAGGTCCAATGATTGTGACGGCGCCTTTCGCCACAGCCGCCGCGGCGAAGGCGCGGCCATCGAAGCGCTCCCCCGCGAAGGCCACGAAGACGTCACCCGGCGCCACCGTCCGCGAGTCGTGAGTCACACCCGTCACCTCCGGGTCCGCCCTCGCATCACCCGAGATCCCAAGCCCGCGCACCAGCTCAGAAAGGCGCATGCGAGCGACCTCCGCTGGGTCCCGGGTGATCGTTTTTGGGCGCGGCGGGAGCCGACGGGGGCACGGCGATGCTCACGGCCGGCGCGGCAGGCCCCCGCCAAAGCACTGGATCGGGGCCGGCTTCCCAAGCGTGGTCGTCGCCGTCCGCCGCCTCTTCGTCGAGCCCGGTCGCCACGGCAGGAACCGCGGTGGCGGGCGCCCTGCCGGTGAGGCTGGCGGTCACGGTCTGTCCTGGCCAGAAGGCGAGCGGCTGGCGTTCGGGGTGGACTCCGAGATAAAGCAGTACCTGGCGCGTGATGGAGCTGAAGACCGGCGCCGCCACCTGGGCGCCGTAGTACTCACTCCCCTGCGGCTCGGCGATGGCGACGACTCCCACGACAGCGGCGCGATCGACCGGTGCATACCCTACGAAGCTCGGCAGGTAGCCGCCCCGCAGATAGCCGCCCCGAACGGGGATCTGCGCCGTTCCCGTCTTGCCGGCCACCCGGTAGCCGGCGATGGCGGCCGACTTGCCGGTGCCGGTGAGGACCACGCCTTCCAGCAAGCGCGACAGCTCAACGGCGGTGGGAGCGGAGATGGGGTGTCCCACGACCGGCGGCTCGGGATAGCGCGGCACCCGCACCTCGCCGCGGCTCACCGCGGCCACCACGTGAGGCTTGAGCAGCGCGCCGCCGTTGGCCACCGCGGCGGTCGCGACGGCGAGTTGCAGGGGCGTTACCGAGATCCCTTGTCCAAAGGCGATATAGGCCTTGGCGAGAGGTCCCCAATGCTCCACACCGTGGAGGATGCCGCCGCTCTCGCCCGGCAGGTCGATCCCCGTCAACTGCCCGAAGCCGAAGCCGCGGATGGTCGTGTAGAGGCGCTTGTCGCCCAGCCGCAGGGCGGCCTTGATGACCCCGACGTTGCTCGACTTGGCGATGACGTCGGCAAAGGTCAGCCGGCCGTACTTCTTGTGGTCGCGGATATGAATTCCAAAGAGGGTGATGCCGCCCATCTCGCAGTCGAAGACTTCGTCCGCCTTCACCAGGCCGGAATCGAGGGCCGCCGCCGCGGTGACAATCTTGAAGGTCGAGCCCGGCTCGTAGACGTCCATGATGGCGCGGTTGCGCCAATCGCTCTCGCGATAGTCGCCGAAGTCGTTGGGATTGAACGATGGGTAGCTTGCCATAGCCAGCACGCCGCCCGTCTTCGGGTCGAGGAAGATGGCGCTCCCCCGCTTCGCTCCACGCGCCTCGACAGCCCGCACCAGCTCGCGCTCGACGATGTGCTGAACCGTTGCGTCGAGCGTCAGGTAAAGGTCGTGGCCCGGCTCGGGCTCGGCGAACGAGAGGTTCGGGGAAGCCAGCGTGCCGTGCTTGGCGTCCCGCAGCACGGTGCGCACGCCCTGCTTGCCAGCCACCTCGCGGTCATAGACCAGCTCGAGGCCCGCCAGACCGTGGTTGTCCGTTCCCACGTAGCCCAACACCTGCGCCGCCAGCGAGCCCATCGGGTAATAGCGCTTGCTCTCCTGTAGGAAATAGATGCCCGGCAGCGCCAGGTCGCGAACCCGCGCCGCCACCGGCGCGTCGAGCTTGCGGGCCACCCAGACGAACTCGCGGTCGCCGCCGAGCTGCCGGGCGAGCTTCGCGACGTCGAGGTCTTTGACGACGCCGGCAAGCGCCTTGGCCGTCGCCTTGGGGTCGCGAATCTCCGACGGCACGGCGAAGGCGGAATCTACCTGCACCGAAACGGCCAGCTCGCGGCCGTGGGCGTCGTAAATCGTGCCGCGCGGCGGATCGAGAGTCACCACCCGCTGCTGCTGGCGCTCCGCCTTGCCTTCGTAGTGCTCGTAGCGCACCACCTGCAAGTGATAGAGGCGAGCGGCGATGAGCACCACCCAAACGGCGCCGAAACCGGCCACCACGCCGAGCCTGCGAATCACGGCAGCTCCTCCCAGAAGACCACCTGCTCCAGGGCCGGCGGCTGCATGTGCAGCTCGCCGACCGCCCGCGCCTCGATCCGCGACGGGCTGGCGAGATAGGTGGCCTCCAGCCGGAGCTGGCGCTCCAGGCGCGTCTGCTCGGTCAGCTCCCGCTCCAGCTTGTCGATCTGGTAGCCGGTGCGCGTCGCCTCGAGATGGATCCAGGTGTAGGACAGCAGGCCGCCCCCCAGGCTGAGCACGACCAGCAAGACGAGGGCCAGCTCACGCCAGCGGCGCCGGTCGCGCTCGCGCACCAGGTAGGTGTTGACCACCGGCCGCCGCAGGGCGTACGCGTTGCGCAAGGCTTCACAACCTCCGAGCCGCCCGCAGCCGGGCGGAGCGCGAACGCGGATTGACGGCCACCTCCTCCTCGGAGGGGCGCAGCGGTTTGCGGGTCAGCACCTCGATCAGCTGGGTCTCCGCCAGCGGCCGGCCGGTGACCTGATCGACCTCGCCCTGCGCCAGCTTGCGCAAGGTGTTCTTGACGATGCGGTCCTCCAGGCTGTGATAGGAGATGATGACCAGCCGGCCGTCGGTCTCCATCAGGTCCACCGCCTGCTGGATGAAAGCCTCCAGCC
>DATIOS010000584.1:0-7577 GCA_035472915.1 Thermoanaerobaculia bacterium | reverse complement strand
GGCTGCGCAATTGGCGAATTTGGTACGACCCGGCGCTCGCTGTTGTGCATCATCACCCGCTCCATAATCGACCGCAACCGGCGGCTCTTCGGCTTGTGCGGCGGTGGCGCCTCCACCGGCCTTGAGCTTACCGGCGGCGGCTTTCTTCATGGCCTCGTTGGCGAGCGTCTTGGCCAGCTGGACGTCGGGCTGATCGAACGGGTTCAACGCCAGCACGGAGCCGGCAGCGGCGGTCGCCACCTCCCAGCGGAACATCTCGGCGCCGAGGTCGTAGCGGTCGGAGAGCTTGAAACGCCCCACCGGGTGGCCGGCGCTCTCCAGGTCTTCGAGCCGCTTCTCGAGCGCGGAGACGTCGTCGCCCTGGAGGAACAGGGCGGCGAAGAAGCGGTCATCGCCGTAGGCTTCGGGCGTTCCCAGCGGCTCGCCGGCCACCGGCACGATGCCTCGGCGCTCGCCGCCGGCGAGGATGGTCTTGCCCGTGCTCTCGGCGATGAGCTGCTCGATCCACTCCGGGAACGTCTCCAGGGAGTGGGAGGTGACGAAGGTGACCTTGTCCCTCCCGGCCAGGGCCAGCTCGCCGAGCGCCGCTCCCAACCTCAGGCCGGCATTGTCGACGGCGGCCACGGTGCCGGCGCAGGCCTCGGCCATGGCGCGTCCGCGGGCGAGGAGCTTGCCGGTGTCGACGCCGAGGAGTGCCGCCGGCACGAGGCCGAACGGCGTCAGGGCGCTGTAGCGGCCGCCCACGTCGTCGGGCGCGTTGAACACCTCGCGAAAACCCTGCTCGCGGGCGAGGGACTGCAGGGGAGTGCCGGGATCGGTCACCGCCACGAAGTGCTTTCCCCGCTCCGCGACGTGGGCGAGCTGCTCCCAGAAGTGATGGAAGAAGGACAGCATCTCGGTGGTGGTACCCGATTTGCTCGATACCACGAAGAGGGTCCTCTCGGGATCGAGGCGTGCGGTGAGAGCGCGGACCGCGTCGGGATGGGTGCTGTCGAGAACGGTGACCGCAGGATGGCCGAAGGCGGGGCCGAAGGTGCGCGAATAGACTTCGGGGGCGAGGCTCGAGCCGCCCATGCCCAGCACCACGGCATCGCGGAATCCCTCCTGCGCGATGTCGCGGGCAAAGCGCGCCAGCCGCTGTACCTCGGCGGTCATGGTGGCCGGCAGATCGAGCCAGCCCAGCCGGTTGGTCAGCTCCGGGATGGGCTCCGGCGACCAGAGGGTGTGGTCCTTCTCCCAAAGACGCTTGGCGAAGGCCTCCTCCTGCCAGTGCGCGAGCCGCGCGTCCACCGCGGCGGTGTAGCTGCCCAACCGAAGATCTCCTCGTTCGCTCATCTCGTCTCCTTGCTGCAACGCCTCTACCTTATCGCGTTCCCGCCGAGGGGGCGTGCTACGATCCCGCGCTGAGGCAGAGATAAGGGAGCAATGCGGAGAGCACTCAAAAGCGATCTGACCGTGGCGTTCATCCTCCTGCTCCTGGCCGCCGGCTGCGGCGCCAAGGGGCGGGACTACACGGTTCGCGCCCTGGTGGTGCAGGCCCCCGACGCCGCTAATCCCGCAGGCGGGCTCTACCTCTACCACGAGGCCATCGACGATTGGGTGGGACGGGACGGCAAGCACGATGGCATGGACACCATGGCCATGCCGTTCCCGGTGGCCGGCGGCGTTCCGCTCGCGGGAGTCAAGGCCAACGACAAGGTCGAGGTCACGCTGCACGTCGACTGGACGGCGGACCGGGCCGTCGAGATCACCGCGCTCCGCAAGCTGCCTGCCGACACCCGGCTCGTCTTCCGCTCGGCCCGGCCCGGGCGATAGGCCCATGTCACTTCGATTCGATCGCAAGGAGAAAATATGCCAGTACGGAAAGCGAGTGCAGTCTGGGAAGGAAGTCTCAAAGAAGGACACGGAACGGTCAAGCTGGGCAGCGGCGCCTACGAGGGCCAGTACTCGTTCAGCTCGCGCTTCGAAGAGGGGACGGGCACCAATCCCGAGGAGCTGATCGGCGCCGCCCACGCCGGCTGCTTCTCGATGGCACTCTCCGCCGGCCTCGGCCGGGCGGGAATCACGCCGCAGCGCGTCGCCACCACCGCCAAGGTTCACCTGGAGAAAGTGGGCGAAGGATTCAAGATCACCCGCATCGAGCTCGAGAACGAGTCCGCGGTGCCGGGCATCGACGACGCCACCTTCCAGGAGCACGCCCGTAAGGCCAAGGAAGGGTGCCCCGTTTCGCAGGCCCTGGGCGGCGTCGAGATCACACTCAACGCCCGGCTGGCCAGCTGATTGGCAGGAACCCAAAAAGGGACATAAAGGACACCAGGGACGATAGGGACAAAACCACGCTGCCTTTATCCTTGATGTCCTTTAGGTCCTTGCTCGCCCCTCCTGCCTCACTCTCGCCCGCCGGGAGAGAGCATAGCCGAGCTGCTATTTTTATCCTTGACTTCTCTCTTTTGCGCCCATACCCTCCTTTTGGACTCACCCACGTCTGAGAAGGAGCTGTTTCATGGTCTGGAAAAAGAACGACGATCCCATTCATCCCGAACCGACGCCCGCGGCCCCGCCGCGCCCCGCAGTGCCCACGCCTTCGCCCACGCCGTCCGGAGGACCCGGCAGCAGCCACGAGCCGCCACGGCGGACGGATCGCGCCACGATCGGCGCGTCGATCTTCATCAAGGGCGACCTCTCGGGCGAGGAAGACCTGGTGATCGAAGGGCGTGTCGAAGGCAAAGTGGATCTAAAGCAGAACAACGTCACCGTGGGCAAGAATGGCAAAGTCAAAGCGGACGTCTCCGGCCGGGTGGTGACCATCGAGGGCGAAGTGACAGGAAATGTGTTTGCCCGCGAGCAGGCGATCCTGCGCCAGTCGGGAGCGATCAACGGCAACATCCAGGCGCCGCGGGTGATCCTCGAGGACGGCTCGCGCTTCAAGGGCAGCATCGACATGGAGACGCCGAAGGAGTTGGGCGGTCTGAACCGGGAGCGGGAGCTGCGACCCGAGCCCAGCCATCACGAGGCGAACCGGCCAGAGGTTGCGGGAGTGAAGGCCGGCGCCTGATGAGTTGGTTTTCACCGCGCAGCTCGGGTCCCCACAAAGAGCAGCAGGGCCGAGCTCAAACGGTCGCCGAGCCTGAAGTCCACCGCTCCCTTGCGCTCGCGGCGCTGTTCGACGACATCCGCGGGCGCAAGGTTCAGGTTCTGGATCTGGGCCCTGCCCTGGGCTCAAACGTCGAGTTTCTCTCGCAGTTCGGCTGCAAGCTCTTTATCGAAGATCTTTACGCCGCCCTCGCGACGCGGGCGCCGTCGGGAGACGGCGAGCTGGCGGGTCCCGAGTTCTTCGCCGAATTCCTGGCCATTCCGGAGGAGACTCGTTTCGACGTCATCTTCGCCTGGGACCTGTTCAACTATCTCCAGCGCAAAGAGCTGGTCCACTTCGCCGCTCGCCTGAGCCGCCACTGCGATCGCGGCGCACGGCTCTTCGCGCTGATCTCCATCCTCAAGACGATGCCGGCCCAGCCCTTCCGCTTCAAGATCCAGGACGAGCAACACCTGATCTACGAGCGGCGGACGTCCACCGAGCGCCCCTCGCCGCGCTACGCTCCGCTGGAGGTCACCGACATCTTCAAGGGATTCCGTGTCGACCGCTCGTTCCTGCTGCGGCACGGCATTCAGGAGTTTCTGCTGGTCAAGGATTAGGGCCGCGCGCCGCCGCCCGAAGAAGAGCGCACACCGTCTTACCGTCGTGGATCTCCCCCAGGGTGGCCTTCTTCACTGCATCGGCGAACGGCAGGCGCTCCAGCGAGAGAATCTCGTCGTCCTCCAGATCCTGCTTCGCCGGTTCGAGGCCGGTGGCGAGAAAGAGCCAGATCTTCTCGTCGGTGAAGCCGGGAGTCGTCCAGATCCAACCCAGGGGCTCCAGGGTCGTGGCGCGGAAGCCGGTCTCCTCCGCCAACTCGCGCGCCGCGCAGACCTCCGGCGCCTCGCCCGGGTCGAGCTTGCCGGCGGGAATCTCCAGGAGGAAGCCACCGGTGGCGTAGCGGTACTGGCGGATGAGGAGCACGGTGCCGTCCGCGACCACGGGCACCACGGCGGCGGCGCCGACGTGGCGGATCATTTCGAAGTCCATCTCCTTACCGTTGGGCAGGCGCACCCGGTCGACGTCCAGCTTCACGGTGTTGCCGCGAAAGATCTCCCGGCTGGCCAGCCGTTCGCCCTCGGGGCGTCCACCGCCGCTCAATCGCGCGGACCCTCCGGCTTCGTGGGCAACATCTGCGTCTCCTTGTAACCGGCGGGAAGCTCGAAGCTGCCGGCTGGCACCGTGGCGCTGGCGTCGAGCTGCGTCACCTCCATCGTGGAGTGCGAGGTGCTCGTCCTGCCACTCTTCGAGTCGGTGTTGGTGGTGACGGTGACCATCTTCAGAGGATAGCCCTGGAGCTTGTACTTCTCCGCCGTCAGCAGTCGGTCGAAGTCGGCGTTGCCGGTCCGCGGCGGCTCGGCCCGCAGCCAGACGCCCATCCCGAGATCCGCCAGCTTGGTGGTGGTCCAGAAGTCCTGCTCGCTCACCACCGCGCTCGACCGCCCCATGCCGAGCACTTTCACGGTCGAGGTGTAGGAGGTGCGATATTTCGTGTGATGGGCGGTCACCCCGGCCACCGTGCCGCCATCCTCGTCCGCCAGCTTCTCGACCTTGGGCTCGGAGAACTGGATCTTCAGCAGCGCCCCCATGCCGTTCATGACGTTGCCCACGGTGCCCAGCATGGCGTTGAGGTCCCACACGGCGTAGGTCTTTTCCTCAGGATTGACGAGATAGAGAGTCTTGCCGCCATTCTTGGTGAGCAGGTAGGTGCCTTTGGGAGTCGCCAGATTCGGATTCGTAGAATCCTTGAACTCCACCCGCGCCTGGTCGCCGGCCACCCAGCCTTCCACCTGCATCTCGCTGCTGTGCCCGCGAGCATCGTCCGACTTGGTGGTGGACTTGTAGTGAATGCCGGCAAAGGCCGGCACGGCAGCCACGAAGAGCGCGGCACCGAGAGTGATCGAGAGGGTCTTTCGCATGATTGCCTCCTCCTTCAGGGCGACCCCACTATGTCATCGATCCCGGGGACGGTGCGATCCTGACCAAACAGTACGAACAATAATGTCGCGGGACGCCGCCGTCACACGTGTTCGCTTCCCTGCCGCCGCGCCCGGTGATAGGCGAAGACGCGGGCAAGGAAGTTTTCGCGCAGCCGCGGATCGCGGAGCCGCCCCTCCTCCTCGACCGGCAGGTGCGGTAGCTGGCGGAGTAGCTCCTGGGCGAAGATCCCGCGGCCATCCTTCGCTGGCGGACCGGCGCCATGGTGGATCTTCACCCGTTCCATGCCGCATGACGGCGAGTCCTTCTTGAGCACATAGCCGTCGAGGCCCATACCGGCCAGATCCTCCACCCTGCGGCGAGAGAAATCGCGCATGGCGTTCGTGAGATCATCCCCCGTACTCGGCATCCGCAGCCGCACGTCGCCGCCGATTCGCTCCAGGCGGATGGCCGGCCGCGGCACGCCCATCCCCAGCTCCACCTCCGGGCAAACCGGCACCCACTCCACGAAAGGTCCCAGGGTACCGACGAGGAAGTCGTCCCGTTTGTGGCCGCCGTTGTAGCGCACCTCCTGGCCCAGCAGACAGGAGGAGATACCGATCCGCACCTTCGACGGGGGTAACGCGGTCTCTGAAACGGTCATACTCTCCAGAGCCTACTGCATTCCCTGGGAGTACCGGCCCCTCGCTCCTGAATCACGGCCTCCCCGGGACGTTCTGCGATCGTCCATCTATATGGTTTGGCGATCCGCCCATATAGACTTGAGGCTTCGGGGAGCCGGATGGCGAGATTTCTATATGAACTCACCGCAATTCTATATGAACTCGACTGCTCCCCAGCCGGGAGGGAGCCCGGTCCATATTGAAATCACGTTTTTACTATATAGAAAGCGGCTGTGGAGGCCTCCCGGCACGATTTCCCCTGGGGATGGACGGCTCCGGTATATGGGCGGATGGGAAATGTATATAGAAAAGTGGCTCGCCGCCCGGGTTGAGTCGACTTTTCATATGGAAAAGCGGCCCTGGCATATAGGCGGGCGGCTCCCCGGTACGCCGCCGATGCGCCCTACCCCTTCGCCTCATACCAACTCTTCCCCCAACCCACTTCCACCTCCAGGGGCACGGCGAGGCTGGCGACCCCTTCCATCTCCTTCTTCACCAGCGCCGCCACGGTCTCGGCGTCCTTCTCCGGGACTTCGAGGACCAGCTCGTCGTGGACGGTCAACAGCAGCCGGCTTTCGGGAAACTCGTCTCGCAGCCGGCAATCGATCGCGATCATGGCAATCTTCAGCAGGTCCGCGGCGGTACCCTGAATGCGGGCGTTGATAGCCATGCGGCGGGCGTTCTCCCGCAGGTTCCAGTTCTTGCTCTGGATGTCGGGCAGCCAGCGCACCCGGCCGTAGAGGGTCTCGACTTTTCCTTCCTTCTGGGCGCTGACCTGCGTCTCCTCGACGTAGCGGCGAACTCCGGGGTAGCGGTCCAGGTAGGCTTTGATGAACTTGTCGGCCTCCTTGGACGGAATGCCCAGGGCCTGGGAGAGGCCGAAGGCGCTCATGCCGTAGAGGATGCCGAAGTTGATGGTCTTGGCGGCCCGGCGCTGCTCTGAGCTCACCAGCTCCGGGGCGGAGCCGAAGATGATGGCGGCGGTGGCGCGGTGAATGTCCTCGCCGGCCTGGAAGGCACGGACCAGCTCCGCCTCCTCCGCGATGTGGGCCAGGATGCGCAACTCGATCTGGCTGTAGTCCGCCACCAGGAGGAGGTAGCCCGGCGGCGCGATGAAGGCTTTGCGGATGCGCTGCCCCTGCTCGGTGCGCACGGGGATGTTCTGCAGGTTGGGGTTGGCCGAAGAGAGCCGGCCCGTGGCCGCCACCGCCTGATTGAAGCGGGTGTGGAGGCGGCCGTCCGAAGCGACCAAGGCAGGCAGGGCGTCCACGTAGGTGGATTTGAGCTTGGTCAGCTCGCGCCAACGCAGCAGGCTCTGGGCAATGGGGAAGCCGCGGACGGCCAGCTCCTCCAGCGTCTCGGCGCCTGTCGAGTAGCTCTTCGTCTTTTGTGTGCGCTTGAGCACGGGCAATCCCAGGTGCTCGAAGAGGACGACGCCGAGCTGCTGCGGCGAGCCGAGATTGAACCGCTCGCCGGCCTGCTCGTAGATGGTCTCCTCCAGGGTCCCGATCTCCTGCCCCAGCTCCTCGGACATCTGCCTCAGATAGTCGACGTCGAGCAGGATGCCGGTCTCCTCCATCCCCACGAGCACCGGCACGAGCGGGACCTCAATGTCGGCGTAGACCTTCGCCAGTGGGCTGACGTCCAACTCGCGGCGCATCTCACGGGTGAGGCGGCGGGTGAGAAGCACCCGTTCGCCGGCGTAGGCCGCGAGGCGCGAATCGCCCACCGCCGGCTCCTGTCCCTTGTCCCAGCCCACTTCCTTGGGGGTCAGGGGCTTGCGGGCCAACCGCTCCAGGGCCAGCTCATCCAGGGAGTGGCCGTGAACGGAAGGCTTCAAGAGG
>DATIOS010000583.1:0-7387 GCA_035472915.1 Thermoanaerobaculia bacterium | reverse complement strand
CCCCTCTCTCCCATCGCCCTCCCCCCGACCGGGAGAGAGGGGAGCGCCAAAAAAGGCGGAGTTGCTCTTGGCTGATCTTGGCTGTTCTCCCTCTTCTCCCGGTTGGGGGGAGGGCGATGGGAGAAGAGGGCCGGGGTGATGAGGGGTCCTGGGTGGAGGACCTCTGCAGACTCAAGCGCTCGCCGCAGCCCCCGCAACGACCGCCGCCCCCAACCCATTCCGCTCCGTCCACGCAACCAAATCCCCCCGCGCCCGCTCCACATACGCCGCCCGGCGGTCCCCCTTGCGCAGCCGCGTCTCCAACTCGGTGAACAATCCAAAGTTGATGTTGGCCGGCTGGAAGTGTTTCGGATCCGACTCCGTCAGATGGCGGGCCAGCGCTCCGAGCGCGGTGGTCGCCGGGAACGGCTCCGGCGTCTGCCCCTGCCGCTCCAGAGATATATAGATACCGATCGCGAGCCCTGTGGCTGCCGATTCGAGGTACCCCTCGACGCCCGTGATCTGCCCCGCGAGGCGCACTCGAGGCGATGTTTTCACCCTGTAGTGCGCGTCGAGGTGGATGGGCGCGTTGATGAAGGTGTTGCGGTGGATCTGCCCGAAGCGGACGAAGCGGGCGTTTTCGAGGCCCGGGATCATGCGCAGCACGCGATCCTGCTCGCCCCATTTCATCCGCGACTGGAAGCCCACGAGGTTGAAGTGGCTCTTGGCCAGATTCTCCTGACGGAGCTGGACCACGGCCCAGGGTCGCCGCCCGTCCGGAGCGCGGAGGCCCACCGGCTTCATGGGGCCATAGCGCAGCGTGTCCAACCCGCGCCGCGCCAGCTCTTCGATGGGCAGGCAGCCCTCGAAGAAGACGGCCTTCTCGAACTCGTGGGGGGCCACGACCTCGGCTTCGGTCACGGCCTGGTGGAAGGCCAGGTATTGATCGCCGTCCATGGGGGCGTTCAAGTAGTCGTCGCCGTCGCCTTTGCCGTAGCGCGACTGCCAGAAGAGCTTCGCGTGATCCAGACTCTCCGCCTCCACGATGGGCGCGATGGCGTCGTAGAAGTAGAGATACTCGCTCCCCAGCAGCTCCTGGAGCCGGGCGGACATGGCCTCGGAGGTGAGGGGGCCGGTGGCGAGAACCACCTCGGTCTCCTCAGTGCCCTCGGATGTCGGAATCTCCGTCACCTCCCCACGCCGCAGCTTGATCCGCGGGTGCCCGGCGATCGCCGCCGTCACCAGGGCCGCGAAGCGGTCGCGATCGAGGGCGAGGGCAGAGCCCGCCGGCACGCACGCCTGCCGCGCCATGCCGATGATCAGCGAGTTGAAGGACTCCATCTCCCGCTTCAGCAGCCCGGCGGCGTGGAAAGGATCGTCGCTGCGCAGCGAGTTGCTGCAGACCAGCTCGGCCAGGTCCCCCGTCTTGTGGGCCGGGGTGCCGCGGATGGGCCGCATCTCGTGGAGGACGACGTCAACGCCACGCTCAGCGAGTTGCCAGGCGCATTCCGACCCCGCGAGGCCGCCGCCGATGACGTGGACGGGTGAGGACATGGGGGGGAGTATAAGGCGCGAAGCGTTGCGGCATCGGATCGCGGTCCTTCGTAGGGTCTTCAGTGACGCATCCAATCGCGGCTCTCGTAGAGTCTTCAGGCCTGAAGGGCCGAGATCCTTTAGCCTGGGGCGCAGCCCTAGGAATGCGACCCCAATGATTTATTTTCAGCCCTGAAAGGGCGAGATAAAAGCCGGATCTCGCCCCTTCAGGGCTGATTCGTGTTGGGCCTACATTCCTGGGGCGGTGCCCCAGGCTAAAGGATTTCGGCCCTTCAGGCCTATGGAACGTAACGATGTCTCGCACGGGTGGCGTTGAAGATGTTGGTGAGTTGTTGTCGCTCTTCTGGCAGTCTGGCCCGCTTGCATCACGAAAGAACAGACGAGCTGCGGGGATCACAGCGGCTCTCGCGTGCTACATTCAGCCGGGGAGACGGACCATGAGCGTGACGATTCCAGACGATATCCTGCAGTCGGCCCGCATGTCTGACGCTGAATTGCGCCAGGAGTTGGCCATCCTGCTGTTTCAGCAAGACCGCCTCACTCTGGCGCAAGCCAGCCGTTTGGCTGGAATGGATCTTTTGCGGTTTCAGCACCTCCTGGCCAGTCGAGGGACCTCGGTGCATTACGATCTCAAGGACTTCGAGCAGGATCTCTCCACCCTACGAGCCCTCGGTCGCTCTTGATCGTAGTCAGCGACGCCTCGCCCCTCATCAGCCTCGGCGCGGTCGGCCGTATCGAGTTGCTCCGCCAACTGTTCGGCGAAATCTCGATTCCCCCGGCCGTCCTACAGGAAGTCACGGAAGCTGGCGAAGAGCGCCCCGGTGCGGTCGAAGTACAGACGGCCAGCTGGATCGTCTCACGAACCGTGGAAAGCGAATTCTTGCCACGCGCACTCGAGGGAGAGCTGGATCGTGGAGAGGCCGAAGCGATTGCGTTGGCAATTCAGCTTCAAGCGGATCTGCTGGTGGTGGATGAACGGCGCGGTCGGCGAGTCGCTTCTAGGTTCGGCCTGAAGGTCGTAGGTGTCCTGGGGATTCTGGTGGCAGCCAAACGCCAGGGATTCCTCTTGAAGATCGAGCCAGTCCTCGGGGATCTGCGAGACAGAGCAGGTTTTCGAGTTAGCCCCGCTCTGTATCAGCGAGCCTTGGAGGAAGTCGGAGAAGCCTGAAGTGGGTTGCGGGCGCCCGGCTGAGGCGTGCGGGCTGTTCTCCCTCTTCTCCCGGTGAGGGGGTGGAGGGGGTCGGGAGAAGAGGGCCGGGGTGATGAGAGTCTTGGGCGGGGGCGCTCCGAGTCAGACGGCGAGCGTCCCCTCCAACCACCGCACCTCCCGCTCCCGCCGTCCATACCCGGTCTCATTCACCAACTCCCGCGCCCGCGCCACATGCCGCCGCGCCGCGGCGAGATCCCCCTGGTCCCGGCAGAAGCGCGCCCATTCGAGGTGCGCGTCGCACTCGTGAAGGCGCATCGGACCGCGCTCGGCGATCTCCAAGGCCTCGGCGAGGTCCGAGTCGGCACCGACGAAGTCAGAGCTGAAGCGCCGGAGGGCGGCGCGGGCCAGGAGGCCGCTGGGCAGGAGAATCTCCTGACTGGCCTGCCGCAGGCCGTCCACCGCCCGGCCCAGTGCCTCGGCGGCTTGGGCGAGTCCAGCGGTGCGGTCCTCCGACAGGGCCAGCCCGAGTAGGGCGCGCCCCATGGTAAGGTGATTCAAGGCTATGTCGAGGAGGCGTCTATCCCCATCCAGCTCAATCGTCAGCGCCACTTGGCCCCGCTCCAGCACCTCCCAGCAGGTATGCCGGAGCCGTTTTATCTCCTCTGGGCGGGAGTCCGGCCCGATGAGCTCATTCAGCCCGGAGCCAGCCCCCGGCTCTGCTAGGCCCAACAGCAGATCACAGTACCGAAAACCACGGACCGAGTAGAGCTGGCGGTGCTTCGGCTGCTCCTCCGCTTGCAACGCCTCAGCCTCGCGGAAGGCCGCCGTGCTCTCCTCCCACTGACCAGCCTGGTGTAGGGCGTCCGCCCAGATCCCGCGGCCCGATATCTTCCTAAAAGCATCGCCGCTGCGGTCGGCCAGCTCAACGCTCTGCCCGCCCAACGTTGCGGCGCGCGGCACGTCGCCCAGAGTCAGGATCAGTTCGCTGAGGTTGCTTGCAGCGATCGCGCCATTCTTCCAATTCTGCTGAGCGATAGCCGCCTCCAGTCCCGCTTGCATTGGCTCGATAGCCTCCGCCAGGCGGCCCAGGGCGCGGAGCCGGAAGGCGGCAGCGTTCAGAACGAATCCCTGATCCGCCACGGCGAGGCGGGCGGAGGGCTGGGACCAAGGACAATCGAAAAAGCCCGCCAGTGCCGTCAGCTCCGAACCGAAGACTCCGAGCTTTCTCCAACTGAAGTGCTCGTTCCCCCGCAGGATCCGCCGCTTGTAGATCTCATCCATCACCTCCTGCTGCCGCCCCGCCCGGCAGCCGTGGACGACGGCGGCGTAAAGGGGTTGCATCGCTTCCAGGGATTCGGGGAGATCGGGCGCCGCCTGGCGCAGGTGCTCGTAAAGGCGCCGGTTCCCTTCCTGCCAGGCGTCGGGGCTGTGGCTCTCGAGCTCTTCCGCGAAGCAGGCGCGCACCAGAGGATGGGCGTCGAGGGTCTCCGGTTCCCGCGGATCGGCTGCCGCCAGCAAGCTGTGGTCCCGCAGGGTGGCGGTGGCGAGATGCCAGTCCTCGTCCGAGAGGTCCACGAGGGGCTCCGTGAGTCCCGGGATTGGCGGCGCGGCGCGCAGGGCTTTCAAGGCGCCGGCCTCCGCGGGCCGGTCGAAGAGACCAAGGAGGCGAAGAATCGCCAACTCTGGACCCTCTCCCAGCCAGCGGGCATAGGTGTCGATAACACGGAAGGCGTGGCCGCCCTGTTTCTCGTCGGCGCGGTGAAGATCGATCTCGTGCCGCTTGCGGACGTCGCCGCCGTGGGCCCGGCGGAGGAAGTTACCGAGGAGCGTCAGGGTGAGGGCGTGCCGCTTGAACTCCTCGGCCGCGGCGCGCAACTCGCTCTCCCGGCCATCAACGCCGAGCTGACGGAGCAGGGCCACAGCCGCGCCGGGCTCCAATTCCTCCAAGGAGATCTGCGCCGCCGTGCTCGGAGAACCGGCGAGGTCGGCGATCCGTTCCCGGGTGGTGACCAAGCACAGGCCCGGGTTGCCTGCCGCCAGCCCTTTGAGCAGAGCGGTGAGGCCGGGGTCCTTGAGGCGCCCCTCAATCTCCGGCCGCCCTGGCGGATATTGCAGCGGCTCGACGCCGTCGAGGACAAGCAGGGACCGCTCCTTCCTTATTAGATAGGCGAGACGGGCGCCGCGGTCATGGAGTGATCCGGCCTTGGGGTCGGGATCGCCGAAGAAGCGGAGCGCGTAGTCGATGAACGGCTCGGCGGAGGTGTTCTGGTCACGGCTACCCTGGCTGTAGAAGGACCAGTCGAGCACCCGCGCCGCTCCGCGCCAGCCGCCGGCCGCCATGCGGTCCATCCAGCGGGCGACCAGCGCCGACTTGCCGACGCCTCCGAAGGCCACCAAGGTGAGGACGTGGGTGCTGGGGTCCTTCCAGGCGGCGTCCAGACGGGCGAACTCCGCCTCCCGGCCGACGAACTGCGGGCCGGGGATGGGCAGGCGACCGATATCGAGTTGGAGGCCGGGATACGCGGGTGCGGGGCTCGCGGGGCTCGGCGCCGTGCCGGGAAAGGCGGGTGACTGCATCGGCTTGGGACGGTCGTCCGAGACGGCCTGGAGCACCTTCGCTTTGGCCTCGTCGGCCAGCAGACCCACTAGATCGGCATAGATCAACGCCTTCAGCAGGCCGGCAGGGGAGCACGGCGCGACCCGCAGAGGAATCAATGTGTGGTGCTCGCCACGGGGATCCTGCACGAAGGCAGCAGCCCACTCCGGCTGGGTGTAGGCGGCTTGGAGGAAGGTGTCGGTCAGGACGATCACGGTTTTGCGCGCCTCGCTGGCCGCCTTCTGCATCTCCAGAACGAAGTTGCCTCCGGGTCGAAAGTCCCAGGGCTGGTAGACAACTTGATAGCCAGCCTCTTCGAGTGTCCAGGCGATCCAATCGGCCCACGCCTTGTCGGCACTATTGAAGCTGACGAAGAAATCTCTCATCGCATTCCTTCCCCCTCCAGCCAAGGCAAGCCGCACATTCTGGATAACGGTTGTGCCTAAATTATCACGGGCCAGCCGGCAGGGTTGGCTGTCCAACCGGTCCTTGCCAGCCGCTTCGAAGCCTCGAAATCAGTCACCACGAGACCAATCCAAACAATCTTGGCTTTGCCTATTGACAATGCCAGTATTCTCATCCTATACTGCCGACATTGGAAGCTGATTTAGAAGCTTCAAGCCGTAACGGTGGCAGCAATCCAGGAATTCCGGCGCCAATATCGGCGTCTGAACTGAGAGCCCCGAAAGGGCTCGAGAAAGGAGTAGACCATGTCTACCTCAAATCAGAACGCGAACGACCTCAAGCAGTGGGAGCAGACGACGACCTCCATCACCGCGAATGCCGCGGACCTGCCGCAGACGGAAATTCCGCGTGCGGCCCTGGTGAAGCTGACGGACGAGCTACGCAAGCTCGTCGTCGACCAGAAGCTCTTCCAGGCCAACAAGCAGCAGACCTCGCAGCGGATCGCCGAAATCCACGCCGAGGGGAACCGGCTGGCCACCATTCTGCGGGGGCTGGTCAAGCAGCACTACGGCATCCGCAACGAAAAGCTGGTCGAGCTCGGAGTCAAGCCGTTCCGTGGCCGCGTCCGCAAGGCGGCTCGGGAAGTGCCGCCTCCTCCAACGACCGAGATCACGCCGGCGGCTCCTGCGGTTCCCGCCATCTCAACCGCCAAGTAACCTCAGGTTGAAACTTCACTGGGGGCGTGCCAAGCGCACGCCCCCTTTTTTTGTCTCGACTCCAGCCTGGATGAGGTTTCCCGGAAGCAGACAAGCTTGCCGCGGCGCCGGGAAGCTTGCCGCGCTGGCGGGAAGGTTCTCAGCCGGCAGATAAGCTTCTCGCGCCGGCGGTAAGCTCGCCGCGCCGCTGAGAAGGTTGTCTTGTCGCTGGATAAGCTTACTGGGCGGCTGAGAAGGTTCCCGGTGGCCGGATAAGCTTATCGTGGACCGGATAAGCTTATCGCGGGTGCGGGAAGCTTATGGGCCGCCGGATACGCTTATCGCGGATCTGGGAAGCTTACCAGCCGGCAGATAAGCTTGCCGTGCTGCCGGGAAGGATCTCCCGCCGCCAGTCAAGCTTATCGCCAGCCCGACAAGCTTCCCGGCGGAGGGATAAGCTTCTCGCCGTCCTTATCGAGGCTCGTTCGGCTCGTCGACGAGCTGGTAGTAGGCGACTGCTTTCATCGCGCCCTCGACCTTCAAGGTGACCCTCGGCTCCGACTCGGCTCTCTCGCCGGAGATCGCCCAGCCGATGAACTTCAGGGTCCTGCCCTCCACGACGAGCTCGCCGGGAGCCTCCAGGGACACTTCCGTTCCCGGCGACGGAGCCAGCCGAAACGGCGTCTCCTGGGTGGCCGATTTCTTGGGCCAGGTGACGGGAATGCGAATGGTCAGGGCCGGCGGTGCTCCATCCTCTCCCACCTGAATGGCCTGGACGTTGAGGCCGGGAACCTCCGGCGTGCGGTTTGTCGGCCGGTTCAAAGCCGGCCCCCGGAAGGCGTTCTTGATGGAGAACCGCCTGAGCTCGCCGGCTTTTTCGGCTCCAAGGAACTCGCCGATCAGGCGGCGGAATTGCTGCTGCAGGTCTGGCCCAAGCGCGTTGCGGACGCGATCTCGGGCGAAATCCACGATGTGCTGACCACGACGCGCGGCGGCGTCCTGACGGTC
>DATIOS010000582.1:0-14231 GCA_035472915.1 Thermoanaerobaculia bacterium | reverse complement strand
CGAACACGACGGAGCTCTGGGCACGGGTGTCGACGTGGAGCGTGAACACCTCGGGCCGTGCGTAGTGACCCACGGGGTCGAACATCCGCTTCTGCTCCCGTACGGCACTGATGTCGAGATCTGCACACACGATCTCCTCGCGGTCCAGCACGGGCCCCGCCACGACCTCACCACCCGGCGCAACGATCGTGGTGTGGCCACGCGACATCCAGTCGTCGTCCAGTCCGTAGAGCGTGCCGCGCAGGTCGTCGGGCACGTCGGAGCCGCGCAGCAGCGGAGCGACCCCGATGACGAACTGTCTGCCCTCCTTGGCGATGTGGCGCAGCGTCGCCACCCAGGTGTCGCTGTTGTCCCAGGTCGGCGCCAGGTAGATGTCGCAGTGCTGGGCGTAGATCGCTGCTCGGGCGAGGGGCATGTAGTTCTCCCAGCACAGCAAGCCACCCAGAACGCCGAACGGCGTACTCACGACGCCGAGCTCGGAGCCATCGCCCATCCCCCACACCGTCCGTTCCCCACCGGTCGGCATGAGCTTGCGGTGCCGCTGCAGCACCCGTCCGTCGGGGCCGAGGTAGACGAGGGTGTTGTAGAGGGTCCCACCCTCGATCTCGGTCACGCCGATCACGACATAGGCGGACTCTTCGGCCGCGGCCTGCCCGATCCGCTCGAGCGTCGGACCGGGTACGGTCACCGCGTTCGCGTAGAACCTCTTCACGAAGTCCGCATCGGACCATGCCGGCGTCCGCCAGACCCAGTCCGGGTAGGCCGGGATGAACGACTCCGGAAAGACGATCAGCTCCGCGCCGGCACCGGCAGCGTCCTTGATCAGGGCGCACACCTTGTCGGCCGTCGCCTCCCGGTCGAGGAAGACCGGCGTCGCCTGTACGGCCGCCACGGTGACCATCAGAACCCCCACTCGTCGTCGATTCCGGATCTACACGCTCGGAACCCGGGTCCGGGTACCACAACGGGGGGCGATCCAGCCGGTACGAGCGCGCGCCGAGCCGCGCCCACAGTGTGGACCCACCGTCCGAGCACGTCGAGCAGAAGGCTGCACCGGCTCGCCCCCCGGCCGTAGTCGAGCGCCGTGGCGGAGATCGTCCTCCCGGTCGGCGTACTTCTGCGGTGCTGTTGCTACCGAGTGCGTGCTGTGCGGGCACTTCGGCGGTGACAATCCCGCCTTACTGCCCCCCGGGGGTCAGGTGCCGAGGCGCTGGCCGAGGAGCTTGACGATCGGCCAGGCGCCGTCGGACCAGTTCGAGATCACCGTGTATCCTCGTCGAGAGCGGCGGGTTGGAGGAGGCGCTGGCCGCGGCTCGGCGTTGCGAGCTCCCCGGCCCGGTCTACGCCGGCCCCCGGATCGGCCGCCCCGAGCGGGCCGGTCCGCTCGATCTCCAGCCCGGCGCTCCCTCCTGGCTGCACCGGTGGATGGAGTCGGTCGAGCTGGCCGCGGACGGCTCCTGGCGCGACGAGCGGGGCACCTGGGTGGCCCCGCCCCGCGGCCGGGTGCTGGGCGCCGCCGGCCGCGAGGCCGCCCTCGTCGCGGCGGAGCGCGAGCTGGCCGAGGCCGAGCGGGCAATCCTAGCGACCGCCGCCAGCCTGAGCGAGGCGCGGGCCCGGCGCGCGGCGGCCGAAAGTGCGCTTGCGGGGGAGCGGCGCCGCAGGGAGATCCTTGCCGAGATCGCCGCCCTCCCCGAGGTCCGAGTGGCCGCCGCGGACGCTGCCGAGCGGCTGCGGCAGGCGACGGCCGAGCGCGACCGCGCCGCCGCGGCGCGGGAGGAGGCCCATCGCGCCCGCGAGGCGGCCCTCACCGACAAGACCCAGGTGGAGGAGCGCGCCCGGCAGGCGGCGATCCGCCTGCAGGGAGAGAAGGAGGCGCTGGAGCGCTCGGAGGCTGATCTGGCCGCCGCCGAGGCCCGGGTGCGCGAGCTCGAAGGGCAGGTCACCGCGGCTCTCCGCGCCCTCGCTCAGCGCGGGGAGCTCGACGGACCGGACACCGTCCGCACCGACCTCGAACGGGCGCGCCGGCAGCTCACGACCCTGGGCGAGCCACCGCCGCGGGAGGTGCGCGAGGAGGCGCTCCATCTGCGCGCCAACATCGAAGAGGCGGAGCGCCATCTCGCCTCGCGGCGGCGCGAGGCGGCGGAGGCCCAGGCCGAGCTCGGAGAGTGCCGGCGGCGCTACCTGGAAGTGGTGAGCGGCTCGCTCCAGGATTACCGGCGGCGCGCGACCGAGCTCGCCGCCGGCGCCGAGGTCGCGGTGGAGATGGACCTCCCCCGCCTGGCCGATGACGACCGGGTGCTCGACGAGGCCGCGATCGAGGTGCGCTTCGGCTTCGACGGCAAGGAGCCCGTGCCGCTGGGCGATCCCTCGTTCAGCGGCGGGCAGCAGGTGATCGCCGGACTGGTCCTGCTGATGGCGATGGCCGAGACCGACGGCCAGGGCTTCTTCCTGCTCGATGAGCCGTTCGCCCACCTGTCTCTCGACCGGGTCGACCAGGTGGGTCGGTTCCTGCGCGCCTCGCGGTCACAGTTCCTGCTCACCGCTCCCACCACCCTCGACCGCGCCCAGCTCGATCCCGCCGGACTGGTGATCGCGCTGCAGAAAAAGCGGCCCCACGAGCCGCACGCGCCGGCGCCGATCGTGGCAGAAGCGTGAAACCTCCCGGAGAAAAGGGGCTCGAGCACGTCTGCCGCTACCAGGAGCGGCTGACCTGGTCCGCGTGGGCTCGCACCGGCTCCCGGGCGGAGCGGCTGGGCCGCCGGCTCCCGGTCTGCGCCGTCTGCGGGCGCGAGCGGCCGGCCCGCCGGCCCCGGCCGGCCACCCTGCGCGAGGTGCGGGCGGAGATCGCGGAGGCGCCGCCGCCGGCCGATGCCACCGCACGCACGGTCGCCGCCGCGCTGGCCCGGCCGGGCGCAGGAGCCGAGCGACCCGTGCCGGCGCGTGGCCTCTTCGCGGACCTCGCACGGCGGGGCATCCCGGCCAGCCTCGCCGAGGAATGGATCGACGTCTTCCTCCGTGCGGGCTGGCTCACCGCGACTTGGAAGCTCGGCGGTTCGCCTCGCCTCGTCGCCGTCGTCCCGCGGCAGCCGCAGGCGTTGCGAGAGCTGGCCCGGCCGGGAGACGAGGCCCGGCGCCGGAGCGCGCTCGGGGCGGCGCGGGAGCAGGTGGCCCGCCTCTCCCACCCCAAGGCCGCCGAGATCGCGGCGATCCTCGACAGCCCCGAGGCCGCGGGCTTCTCCCCGTCCCTCCTCCAGGCCCTGAGTGCCCTGGCGGTCCACGCCGAGTCGGGCGAGGTGCTCGCCGAACGGGTCTTCTCCGCCCGCTGCCTCGGCGGCTCCAAGGTCCTGGCCGGCCTGCGCGGCCGCCTCGAACGTCTCGTCGGCCCCTTGGTCGAGATCGGTATCCGCGAAGGAGCGAGCGTCACGCTCGTGGGCGGCGAAGGCGTGCTCCATCTGGCGGATCGGGAGCTGGACCTGCGCGAAGTCCCGCCGTTCGTGGGCCTGGCGCGCGAGACCCTGGAGAGCCTCAGGGAGCTGACCCTGCCGGCCGGCGGGCTCTTCGTGGTCGAGAACCTGGCGGTGTTCGAAGCTTGCTGCCGGGGCGAAGTGGAGCCCGCGCGCGGCGCGCTGATCGCCTGGTCAGCCGGCTATGCGGGCCGCACCATCCGGCGGCTGGTGGAGCTTGCCGCCGCCGCGGGAGAGCCGCTGCGGATCTGGGCCGACCTCGACCTCGACGGCGTGCGCATCGCCCGCCTCATCGCTTCCTGGTCGGTCGTGGGAGCCGAATTCCACCGCATGTCCCCCCACGACCTGGCCGCCGCCCCGCAACGCCGTCCGCTCACCGCGCGCAGCCTCGCAGCGATCCGCCGCGACCTGGCGGAACGCCCCGCAGCGCCCCTCGCCGACACGCTGCGAGCCCTCCTCGACTCCGGTTTCTGGGCAGAGCAGGAGGCCTTTCTGGCCGGGAGCTCGACCCTGCCGTCCCCCTTATATCCCTTTTGCCGCCGTCCGCCCGCCGCGCCAAGCCGCGAACATCCAGATCAGTCCGCTGACACCGAAGGCGACCGGAAGGACGAGCATGGCGCGGCCCAGCGAGCTCGCATCGGAGAGGATACCGATCAAAGGCGGCGACGGGACATCTCCCAGCAGGTGAATGGCGAGGATCGAAAGGGCGACAGCCGTGGCGCGTTTGTCCGGCGCCACCAGGTTGACGATCGCCGAGTTGACCGGTCCCGTCGAAACGAAAACCAGCACCTCGGCAATGACGATGCAGGTCATGAAGACCGGGCGCTCGCGAGCGGTGAACGCAACCCAGGCGAAGGGCACCACGGCGAGCGTGGCAACGCCAGAAACCCATAGGTAGGACTCGCGGAAGCGCGGCAGCAGGCGGTCCCCCAGCCAGCCGCCGAGAAAAGTGCCGACGAAGCCCGTCACCACCACGATCGCCCCGAACTGGAACGTTGCATCGGTCCGCACCATCCCCCGCTCGCGCTCGAGGAAGGCCGGCATCCAATAGCCGAGGGCGCCCAAGGCGAAGGTGTAAGCGGCGTAGCCAAGCACGGTCAGAGCGTAGGGCACGTTGCGCAGCAACCCGAGATAGGCGGACAGCGCTTCTCTACCGATCGGTCCGTGTCCATGCGCCGTGACCGCAGCCCCGGCGCCATCCATCGAACCACGCGGTGGATCGACGAGGCGCGAAGTCATCCAGGCGAGCACCAGGCCGGGAACGCCGGCAAAGAAGAAGGCCGCCCGCCAGCCGTAGACGTGATCGACCCAGCCGCCCAACATGAAGCCGGCGGCCGAGCCGATCGGAATGGCCGCATAAAAGATGGCGAAGACCCGGCCGCGCTTCTCGATAGGGAAGTAGTCGGCGAGCAGGGCGGGCGACACCGTGCCATAGGCCGCTTCGCCGATGCCCACCGTTGAGCGAGCGATGAACAAGTTGAAGAAGTTGGTCGCGAAGCCCCCGAGGGCCGTGGCAATGCTCCAGATGCCGACGCCGATCGCCATCAGCCGCGGGCGGTTGCCGCGGTCGCCAAGCGTGCCGAAGATCGGCGAGGTCAGCATGTAGACCAAGACGAAGCCGGTGGGCAGGAACCCGAGTTGGGAGTCCGACAGGTGGAGCTCCGAATGCTTCAGGCTCTCGACCAGCGCCGCGAGCACCCAGCGATCGAGATAGTTGAACAGGTTGACCAGCGTCAGGACAAAGAGCCCCCAGCGGGCCACACGGACCGGATCGACGGGGCGGGAGGGCGCGGGCATGATCGTGATCGCTGAAGAGTCGGGTGGACTCTAAACGCGATGCAGGCCGGCGTCAAACGGCGGGGGCCTCGCCAAAAGCCTCCTCGGGCGCGTCGTGTCGGATGTGGCACGTTGCCCCTAGATATGGACCGCGTCTCACATAGCTTACCCGCAGCATATATGGTGCCTCTGGAAGTGCGGCTCAGTCCAGCCTCAATCCAGCGGTATTGGCCGCCAGAAAGCCTGTTCTCTATCCCTCAACGACCTGGCTCCTGTTGCCGATGCTCCGCCCAACGATTCTCCCGCCATAGCTTTATTTCAATGCTTGTGTGCTCCATTATGAACGGGAGAGTTGTGTACTCCGTGGGAATCTGCGGTATGATAGTTGGCGCGAAATCACGGTGTAGTGATGTGTGCCTCGCTCGGGAGCGAGCCACAAAAGATGAGGTGCCGAATGCCCGATATTCTCATTGCCGGCGATTGGGTAGTCGATGAGTACTGGTATCTCGTACGCCAACACTCTGAGATCAGCTCTCATACTGGTTTCGTACACTACCGGTCTTCAAGTAAGCCCGCTGAGAGAATTTTAGATCTCTGCAGCGCTGGTCATGTGGCCCGAGTTCTCTTTACACTTCGTTCAAAACCTGGTCCCTACTACAAGATCTGGGGAATCGGTGATTGGAACCAGAGCGACACAGACCATCTTCTGCACCTGATTCACGCCCACGAGGTTAATGACTGTCAAGCACCTCGTGCAAATTTCTCTCTAGGGAGGAGCCTGTGCGACAACCCACCTTACGATATCACGCTCCTGCCACTACACGAGAACCGGCAGACAACCAGGGTCGTCCGCTTGTTTCACTCCACTGGCATCGGCATTGAGCAACTTAGCCGCATCGACTGGGAAGTCCCCCCAGAGGAGAAAGCCGCAATCGACAAAACAGGACTTCCGGAGGGGCTCCCGGATGAGGAAGCTGTAACCTCCATCGTCATACACGACCTCTGTAAGGGTGCCGTTACGCCCGAATTGGTTTCTCAACTGTCTAAGCGCTATCCATCCGCCAACTGGTATGTCCGTACAAAGAGCAGGGAGCCTACTTGGCTCAAGGAGATCAAAAATAAAGTTGCTCTGTTTCTTGTCGGTCCCGAAGTGGCAGAGCCTGGCAATCCATGGGGCAGCTGGTTGAGCGGAGCCAAGATCAGTTACCAAAGTTTCACGTACCTCTGCAACATAGAGGGCAAGGCGACCCTGGTTCTGTCGGATAATCGCGAAGTGATCGGGCGAATCAATGATGGTATGGATTGCGTTACGGCGAAAGCTCCCCTGCCTGATGCCGGCAGCCCGCAAGTGGGCTGGCCGAGCGCCCTATTGGCTGCGCTCGTTCATCTATCTCATACCCACGGCAATACCTTTAAGAAAGATAGCATGGAGAAAGCGCTTTTATGGGCGTACGAGTACGCAGGAGTGCCCGTAGAAGTGGCATCTGGCACAAGAATGCTCGTGTCAGACCAACCGGCGGTTCAGATTGAAGCTTGGGCCACACAGCAGAACGAGTGGAATCAGGCGATGAATAATATGGGAATTATTATCACTCAGTCAGAAACGTCTGGCGACCCGAAACTTGAGGTATGGCGAGGCGCTTCAGATCTTCCCGGCTACGTAGCTTGTGTCGAAGGAAAGCGAGCTCGAATAATTGAAATCGGCAAGCGTCTGCGCAGCTTCAGCAGAAGCGGCGATCTGGCGAGGTCCCTAAGCGTTCTCTTACAGGCAGATCCCGGCTCAGGAAAAACCCATCTAGCAAAACTGCTAGCCCGTAAATTTGAGTTTGTATTGTTGACGTTTGATATAACGCAAATGTTGCACAGAGACGACCTTCTCGATTTATTTGATGCAGTAGCGACCGAGCAGGCCAATAAGCCGGGTCGGCGAGTTCTTGTAGTCGTGGATGAAATCAATGCGTATCTCGATACCGCGGCAGTTTATTCATCATTTCTTGCACCGCTCGAACAAGGAATCTACATACGGCGCGGGCGCGTGTTTAGCTTGAAACCGTGCGTGTGGATTTTCGCTGGTACCGATCCAGATATGGCACGCCAGGCAAAAAGCGTGAAGGTGAGCGACTTCGAACAGCGTCTTACTACAACCGTGAAGCTTGATTACAAATCTCTCAGGGATGAAGCGAAGAACGACAAAGAGAAAGAAGAGGTAAGATTGAAGGCAAAGCTTGAGCAGGTCTATCTGGGAGCCACAATGATCCAGCAACGCTATCCTGACGTCGAGAGAGTTGGTTTGTCGGCGCTACAGATGTTCTATGATCTAGATCCGGAGAAATCTCCAGCACGCAAGATTCGAAAGACTGTTGAAGAGCTTCGAAATGTTCAACGCGGGATAGTCACTATTCAGAATGTTTCTCCTGACCTACCACGGGACCCGACTCTGGTGCGGCTTGTGGGAAAGGCATGAAAACTCGGCCTGCCTTTGAATCTCAGGATTCCTCAGAGCTTGCCTGAGTAGGCCCCCTGTGCGAGGTTTTTCATGAACACCACTGAGTACAGCATCACGTGCCCAAAGTTCCCGGTCCACAGACTCGAGGTAGATGGGCTAAAGGAGAGCCGTACTGGCGACAATTCTCACGCGCTCCCCCGCCTATTCGATCCGCTTTTAGAATCGCCAGCCGAGTCCCAGTGAGTAGCTCACGAGGCCGTCATTGAACTTCACGTCGTCGGTGGACCAGCGTCCGCGCACCTCCGGCCTCAGGTAGACGCGGTCTCCCAGACCGATCTGCGCACCGAGGCCCGCATGCACCATCGCCTGATCGCTACTCTGACCAAAAGCCGAGACTCGGAGCACTCCCGGACCAACCAGTCCATAGATCTCGAATCGGTTCGCGTGGACGAAGTAAGCCTTTGCGGAAAGGTCTACGAACCAGTTGGTGAAGCCCTCGTTCAGGTGTTCGCCAGATCCTTCAAGAGCCCAAACCCTGCCGAAGCGATAGCCTCCCCGCACGCCATAAGAGTTGCTGTGTCCATCGCTCGACTCAATGGACTCGACGCGCCCGCCGAAGATATCGATCGAAGCACCGGGGTTCGCCTCCTGCGCCGATGCGCAGGGAGCGACGACAAAGAAAAACAGCGCCGCCAGCGCTGGAATCGCGCAGACTTCAAGAATTCGTCGGTTCATAGTTCCTCCTGAGAGGAAGCCCGGGGGATCTCCCAGGCCTCGTAGAGAGCAGAGGGCAAGGGCGGTGCCAGGGCTTGCGGCGAACCACGAAACCTGGGGCCAAATGCAACGGGAAAGAGATTTTGCGCGCAAAGAACCGGCTTTGCACCGCGTCCCGTGGCAAGACTTCGAGGTGTCTACGTACTCTGACAGCCGTCGCGTTAATCCTACAGCGCGAATCCGACGATCTGTGGCTGGCTGCGCCATGATTGGGTATTTGGAAGCATTGACGAGCTTTCGCTTCAAACGTATCCTCTCAGCCAGCAGAGAAACCCTTAGGCGGGAGTGGAATCCAGTCCACTTCGGAGGAACTCGCCAATTCAGAACGAAGGGAGACCTATGAAAGCTGTTGTTCGGGTTTTGGGCTTGACCCTCGCGCTGGTCGTTGCCGCAGCACTCCCCTATGCCCACGGGGCTTCTAGTGGCGGATGTTACGTATCGTGTCCGAATAGCGAGCTGTATTTCATCTATACCACCTACGGATGCTGCGGCCCCATTTCATCACTCGACTTCACATGTCCCGGTGGCGGCCAAGCCTATGGCTACGCGTACGACGACGGGTGGGGCCCTCAATTCTGCGTCTGAAGCTGAGCGGAGGCGGTAGAGACAGCCCAATAATCTCTACCGTCCCCGAAAGTTTCTACCGTTCGACTAACCCTTCTTGGGACTCTTCTTGGCGGGGGGGGCCTTTTCGGCCTTGACGTCGACGGTCGCAGCGGTCATCCGGTACTCGATGGTGACCTTGGCGCCGACCTTCAAGTCGCCGGTGACTTTCGTGGAGGCGTCGCGCGCGATCTCCCAGCGGTCGTTCCCTTTCTTCACCACGATCGTGTCGGCGGTGAGCTCGAGCACGGGGCCCGTCACCTGATAGGTCTTCGGCGCCGCCGCCAGGACCGGCAGGGCGAGCAGGATCGCCAACGTCAAGGCGAGAATCGACTTCTTCAGCATGATGTTCTCCTTTAAGGGTTGCTTGTGGCCGAGATTATGACTCGCGCCAAGACGGAGCTCAAGCGTGGCTGCTCCAGAGTGGCGGACCGGCCAGTTTTCTTGTAGAACGTCTCCCGTGGGCTCGATCGCCGTTTCTCTGGGAGAACTTGCATGAATCTTCGCCGCCTCGTCTCGTGTCTTGCCGTCTTTATCGGTCTGGCCGCCTTGGTCAGCCCGGCCAATGCCGCCGTGCCGCCTGAAGCCTACGCCGCATTGCGTTGGCGTCTCGTCGGTCCGTTGCGGGGCGGCTGGGCGACCTCCGCGGTGGGCGTTCCCGGCAAGCCGGATACCTTCTACATCGGCACCGCCGACGGCGGCGTGTGGACGACCCTCGACGCCGGACGCACCTGGAGCTCGCTCTTCGATCATGAAGGCGCGGCTTCGGTGGGAGCCCTCTCCCTGGCGCCCAGCGATCCAGCGGTCCTCTATGTGGGCACCGGCCAGGTTTCCGCCCGCTGGGACATCACCTCCGGCAACGGCGTCTACCGCTCCGGCGACGGCGGCAAGACTTGGGAGCACCGGGGACTCGCCGACAGCTATCACATCGGCCGCCTGTGGATCGATCCCCGCAATGCCGACGTGGTGCTCGCCGCCGCCCAGGGACATCTCTTCGGTCCCAATGCCGAACGCGGCGTCTTCCGCACCACTGACGGCGGCAAGAGCTGGACCAAGGTGCTCTTTGTCGACAACGACTCGGGCGCCGTGGACCTTTCGGGAGACCCGGCGGCGCCCGACGTCATCTTCGCCTCCACCTGGCAGGTGCGGGGCCACCCCTGGCTGTCGTATTTCCAGCCCGAGATCGGCCCCGGAAGCGGCATCTTCAAATCCGTGGATGGCGGCAAGACCTGGGCGCGCCTTACCGGCCATGGTCTGCCCACCGTGCCCCTCGGCCGCATCGGCCTCGCGGTGGCTCCAGGCAGCCGCGGTGAAAAGATTTATGCCACGATCGACGCGAACGGCGCGGACTCCGGCCTCTACCGCTCGGACGACGGCGGCGGCACCTGGCAGCGGGTCAACGACAACGCCGGACTGGCGAGCGCCTACTTCGCGAGCGTTACCGTCGATCCCCGGAATGCGGACACGATCTATGCCATGGGGCAATCCATCCGGCGCTCGACGGACGGCGGCAAGACCTTCGAGTTCTTCCGCGGCGCTCCGGGCGGCGACGACTATCATTTCCTTTGGCTCAATCCGGACCACCCGGAGCGGATGATCACCGCCAGCGATCAGGGGGCCGTGGTGACCGTCAACGGCGGCGCGAGCTGGAGCAGTTGGTACAACCAGCCGACCGGGCAGTTTTACCACGTGGCCACCGACGACCGTTTTCCCTATTGGATCTACAGCGGCCAGCAGGACAGCGGCACGGTGAGAGCGGCGAGCCGCAGCGACTACGGCCAGCTCACTTTCCGCGATTGGCATCCGGTGGGCGGCGACGAGCGCGATTACGACATCCCCTTCCCCGGCAATCCTGACATCGTCTATGGCAGCGGCCTGGGCGGCCGCCTGTCGCGTTGGGACGCGAAGACCGGACAGGTGCAAAACGTGGCGCCCTGGCCGGTTTCGAGCTATGGCCAGCGGCCGACGACCGTGACCTACAGAACCACTTGGATCACGCCGATCGCCATCTCGCTCCTGCCGCCGCACGCGATCTATCTCGGTTCGCAGGTGCTCTTCCGCTCCCTCGACGGCGGCCAGCACTGGGAGACCGTAAGCCCGGATTTGACCGGCGCCGCCTCGCCTCTGCCCGCGGACTGCTCCGGCGACGTGCCCGTGTCGCGTGCCCGAGGCTGTGGCTACAGCGTCATCGCCACCATTGCGCCTTCACCGCTGGAAAAGGATCTCGTCTGGGTGGGGACGGACGCGGGGCTGATCCACCTGACCCGGGACGACGGCAAAACCTGGCAGGACGTCACGCCGCCCGGCCTGCCCGACTGGAGCCGCGTCGCCCAGATCGACGCCTCCGCGATTTCGCCCGGCACCGCCTACGCCGCCGTCGACCGCCACCGGACGGACGATTTCCATCCTTATGTCTTTGTCACGCACGACTTCGGGAAAACCTGGCGCGCGGCGGCGGCCGGCTTGCCCGGCGAGGACTGCGTGAACGTCGTCCGGCAGGACCCAGTCAATCCCAAGCTGCTGTTCGCCGGCACCCGGCGCGGCACCTTCGTCTCCTTCGACGACGGCGAAAGCTGGCAGCCGCTGCAACTCAACCTGCCGACCAGCGGCGTCAACGATCTCACCATCCACGGCAACGACCTGATCGCCGCCACAGAGGGCCGGTCTCTCTGGGTGCTCGACGACTACTCGCCGCTTCGCCACGTCACCAAGGAGACCCTGGCCGCGGGGGCCACGCTCTTTCCACCGGCCGCCGCCTGGCGCCTGAACAACAATCAGAACCGCGATACGCCACTGCCGCTCGACGAGCCGCGAGCGTTCAATCCGCCTGAAGGCGCGGCAATCGACTACTGGCTCGCGACGGCACCCAAAGGCCCGGTGACGCTGGAGATCGTGGACACCCAGGGCCAGATCGTCCGCCGCTTCCGCAGCGACGAGACGCCCATGCGGCCAGAGGCGCGCCAGTATTTCGTCGACGCGTGGCTGCAACCGCCGTCGGCGTTGCCGGCTCGACTTGGCCACAACCGCTTCGCCTGGGATCTTCGCTATCCCCGGCCGCGGGCACATGAATATGACTTTTCGATCGCCGCGGTCCCCGGCACCGATACCCACGAAGTGCCGCAGGGAATGTTCGTTCTGCCGGGGAAATACGAGGTCCGATTGACGGTCGACGGCCGCACCTCCAGCCAGACCTTGACGGTCGCGATGGACCCACGGGTCCAGACCCCGCCGGCGGATCTCGCGGCGCAACGCGATTTCTACGTCAAGGTTTCCCAGGTCCTCGAGCGAGCGACGGAGGCCCAGGAGAGTATCCAGACCGTGGCCGACCGGCTGAAGAAGCTCGACGGCGAGCTCGCCTCGCGAAAGAATGCCGCCGCATTGCGGGGAGCCGCAAAACATCTCGCTGCCGACATCGAGACCTTTCGCGGCCGAAGAGGCGATACACTCGACGCCGCCGCCGGCGTGCTCAATGCCCTGGCGATCGACGTCGAAGGCGCCGACGCCGCTCCGACCGAGCCGCAGCGAGAAGTTTTCGATACCTACCGCAAACGCCTGGACCCGGTGCTCGCCAAATGGCAAGCGCTCGCGGCCGGACCGCTCCGCGATCTGGATCACAAAGTCCGCGCCGCCGGCTTGGCACCGGTCGTTCCATGAACTGTCAAAAGGATTGCACCGATTCAACTGAGGAGAAACGATGAAGCTTTCTTTCCGCCGTCACCGAAACCTTTTCGCAGCCGCCCTACTGCTCGTGCCGGCGGCTGTTCCGAAGAACCACGCGCCGGCGCCGAAGACGACTCCGGCTCCTGAAGGCAAGCTCGACATCCGCCTGCTGATCACCGCCGAGCCGGAAAAAGTGCTCAGTCCCACCAAGGGACCGAACGGCCAATACGCGCAGGCCCAGCCGGTCAAGATCGCGCCGCGCGGTCAGCTCCTGGTGGGAGTCCTCTTCTTCAAGGACTGCAAGGCGGACGCGAAAGGCAACTGCAACGTCGACGTCGACGTTCAGGGATTTACCCCGAGCGGTCAGCTGTTCCAGAACAGCAAGGGTGACGACCTCTGGCGCAACAAGCGGGCGCCCCATGCCGGGTTCGTCCAACTGGGCGTACCAAAGATCAGAATCACGATCGAGCCCAAAGACCCGGCTGGCACCTACCGCGTCATCGCCGTGGCGCACGATCGCCACAACGGAGCCGAGTCCCGCTCCGAAGCGTCGTTCGAGGTGAAGTAGCCTACCTTCAGCGGCTATTCGAGCGGCACGTTATCTCTTGAATCGAGGGCTGAACGATGGAAGAGTCAGTCGAGAAGCTCGTCGCCCTCGGTTTCCTGATCACCGGTCTGTCTCATATCCTCCAGCCGCGCGTATGGGTGGAGTTTTTCATCATGCTTCGCGAGAAGGGCGAGGTGGGTAGCTTTCTCAACGGCCTGCTGCATTTCCAACTGGGCGCGATCATCGTCACGTTCCACAACGTGTGGCACGGATGGCCACTGCTGGTCACCCTCATCGGCTGGGGCCTGGTCGTCAAAAGCCTCGTCTACCTGATCTATCCGAAACATGGGTTGAAAATGTTGTCCCGCATCTCTGTCGAGAGATCCTGGGAATTCGTAGTTGCCGGCGTCTTCGCGGTGGCCGTCAGCGGATTGATCTTGTTTTCCGTGCTCGAACGGTAGAGAGCCACGAGCCTGATGCCGCGCCTCGCCGTAGCTCTCGTCTGGCTCTATCAAGGCTTGTGGTGCAAGCTGCTGGGCCATAGCCCGGGGCATCGGGCAATCGTGCAGGCGGTGCCGGGCTTGGCGGGCGGTGCCGGATCGGTCGTTCTCATGGGATTGGGGACGATCGAGGCCGGGCTCGCCATCTGGGTGCTCTCCGGGTGGCGCCCCCGGTGGGCCGCGGCGGCGCAGACACTCCTGCTCGTGGGAATGAATGGCGGCGGACTGATCTGGGGACGCGAGCACATCGCCGATCCCGGCGCCATGATCACGCAGAATCTCGCTTTCCTCACCCTGGTCTGGCTGGTCGCGGCACGGGCGGCCGAGCGCGGTGGCGACGGAGAAACTACGCCTTGGAGCCGAGGCCGCCTCGACTCGCGCTCGCCCAGCGCAGCGGGCTCGGCATCAGCATCCTCGATACGCGCGCGGTTCGTTGACGCGCTCGAGCGATCAGCGGTCGG
>DATIOS010000581.1:0-8969 GCA_035472915.1 Thermoanaerobaculia bacterium | reverse complement strand
GCGATCGAGCCGACGGGAACGTTCCTGCGCATCGACCTGCACGAACAGGGGTGGGATCGCCGCCCGTCTCGAAGCTTGCCACGACCCGCTTGGGCCGGTGCTCCTTGCACAATGCCACGGCGTCGCCGATGTGGTCGAAGTGGGCATGGGTGATGAGGACGGCGTCGAGGCGTTCAAGCTTTTTCAACGCCTTGGGACAGGAAGGGTTCCCCTGCACCCACGGGTCGATGAGCACCACCTCGCCGCCCGGGAGCTCGCAAAGGACAGTGGCGTGACCGACAAAGGTGAACTTCGGACGCGGGTGTGCGCTCATGGTCTCTCCCTCCCTTGGGCTCCGGATGATTCTATCCGAGCCGTCCGCGCTTGATCCCAAGAAATTGCCCGGAAATGGAAAAGCGGCCGTAAACGGCCGCTTGGAGAACCGATTCGCGGCGGCCCTGAGGACCGCCGCAACCCGGGTTTAAGCTCAGACTTGGAACTGCTTGAAGAAGTTGTCGCGCAGCTTGGCGTTGAACTCGTGGTCCGTCAGACGGTAGTAGATGGTCTGCGCGTCACGGCGTGGAGCCACCAGACCGTAGGCCTTGAGCTTGGCCAGGTGCTGGGACACGGCCGAAACCGAGACCCCGAGCATCTCCGCCAAATCGCAAACGCACAGCTCCTTCATGTTCTCGAGCAGATAGAGGAGCTTGAGCCGGGTCGAATTCCCGGCGAGGTTCATCAGCTCCGCCGCCTCCTCGATGTCCGGCGTCCCTTCCAAGTTCTGCCGGATCTGGGCCATTTCCTTTGATGACATGTTCGGCGCCTCACCTTTCATTGCCTTACCTCCATGTTTCATACAATTCAAACCTTATACCTTGCACCCCCCGACGGTGCACCCGCCGGACGGATCACAAGCCCTGGACCTACCTTGTACTCGTGAACGAAGCTCGTTTTCTCGCAGCTCTGTTGAACGTTCTCGATTATACTCAGGTCTACACCCGAAATCTAGCGGTCGGCGAACCTTTTGTCGCGGATTTGTCCCGCTTTGGTCCCCCACCGCACCTTACAGGATTCAAACACGAGTCCTTCGCCTTTCATTCCTCTTTCAAGCGAAACCTTGTGGGATGTGGCTCAAACCGGGAATTCCCTGCCCTTCCAGCTCGTCAAACGCCCTTGCCGCCGGTCGACCGCCCCCAGGGCAAGAACGGCGGCAAGGGCCAGGGCGTCGAGCGGATAGAGGAGGCCCCAGGCCGGCCGGTGGCCACTGCCTGTCCGCAGAAGCATCGAAGACGCGGCGCCTGCCCCCCAAAGCAGGGTGGCCTCGACCGCCAGCCCAGCGAACACGGCCCCGCCCAGAGCCACCACGGGTAGAACGAGCACGGCCAGGGACGTCCCCAGGGTCCGGGGGCTCGCTCCCAGCAGGCCGCCGAGATTACGCCGCCAGCCCTGAAAGGACTCCCCCCATCCCCGGTACATGCGAATCCGCAGTCCCGCGGAGCGGAAAAAGCCGGTGCGGAAGCCGCCGGCACGCAGGCGGGCGGCAAGGGCGACATCGTCCAAAGGCACGTTCCGCACAGTCTCGAAGCCGCCGCAGCCCTCCCACGCCTCCCGCCGCAGCAGGATGAACTGGCCGTTGGCCACCGCCGGACCCTTGCCGGCAGCAGCCACCTCCCAGTCGCCCAAAAGCGCATCCAGCAGCGCGAAGACGGGAGGCACCAGCAGGTTCTCTCCCAGCCCGCTGACCTCCTGCACCCCCGCCAGAGATACGGCGTCGAGACCGTGATCCTGCGCCGCGGCGTGGGCGCGAACCAGAAGGTCGGGCGCGTGGCGGGTATCGGCGTCCGTGGACAGCAACCAGGGAGTGGCTACAGCGTCCGATCCCACCTGGAGAGCATGGATCTTTCCCCGCCAACCCGGCGGCAATGGGCCGGCTTCGAGCAGGGTGAGGCGGGGCTCGCCGGCAGCCCGCCTGGCTACCAGCTCACCCGAGCCGTCCGTCGAACCGTCGTCGATGACCCGCACGAGCGGTGCCGCCGTCTGTGCCAGGAGGGATTCCACACATTCGACGACGTTGTGCCGCTCGTCGCGGACGGGCAACAGGACGGTGGTCCCGGGCGTGGGGAGCCGAGGACCCGGGAGCGCCGGGGCCTGCCGCCGCCGCTCCTCGGTGCGCAACGCCAGCCCGAAGAGGGCGGCACCAAAGAGGAGCGCGGCGGCGAGGGTGAACGGCACGTATGTCCTGGCCGGCTAGGCGCTGGCCCGGGATCCCAGCTCCCTCTCCACCTCGCCGGGCTCGGGGAAGCGTCCTGACTTTTTCTTGGAAAAAATCAATTCGTCGTCGACGGTGATCTCGAAGACTCCGCCACGGCCCTTGATCAACTGGGGGGTGATGCCGAACTGCTTTTCGATCTCAGCCGCCAGACTGGCGGCGCGGGGGTAGTAGTTTCAGGCGGTACAGTACTCGATGGAAACATTCTCGGGCATACCAGCGCCCTCCTTTCGCCGCACATTATAGTCAGGTCCCCTATTTCTGCCCGGTCAGAGCGCCCCCCGCCCAAGACCCTCATCACCCCGACCCTCTTCTCCCGACCCCTTCCACCCCCTCACCGGGAGAAGAGGGAGAACGGCAAGAACGCTCCAGCCGGATTCCCCTCTCCCGGGGAGGGGGGTCGGGGTGGTCGGGAGAGGGGCAGGGGTGAGGGTCTTGGGCGGGGGAAGCGTGACGGGAGAAGAGAGCCGGGGTGATGAGGGTCAAGCCAGCTCCGCCTCGTACCAGCACTGCTGGCCGGCCGACTCCTCCACCGAAACGGCGAGAGCCGCCGCCGGCGAGCCCGCCAGGTGCGGCGCCAGCTCATGCCAGAGCATGCGCGCCAGCAGCTCGATGGAGGTGTTGAGGAGCGGCAGCACTAAAGTGTCCGACGCCGGAAAGCGGTACGAGCGCTCGCCGTAGGAAACGTCGACGGCTTCCCCCTGGCGTGACCAGGAGAGGCGGGAGCTCTCGCCCGGAATCAAGGTGCGGCTGTCCAGCCGGGCGCAGACGGCGCGGAGCTCAGCCTTGAAGCGATTGATATCGACCAGCAGCCCCTCGCCGTCCAGGTCCGTGCCGGAGATCTCCACCCGCACCCGGTAGTTGTGGCCATGGAGCAGCTCGGCGCTGCCGTCGGCGAACAGGGTGAAGTGGGCGGCGGAGAACTTGAAGTCTTCCTTCGCGAGGACCATGCGGTAGCGCACCATGGCGCGCATTCTATGCCGCACCGTAGAATGGCGCCGCTTTCGACATCCCCTGGAGGATCCATGACCGCCAAGCGCTCCCGGAATGCCCCTGTCTTCGTCGTCCTACTTCTCGCGATGGCGGCCCTGCCAACCCTGCCGGTCCTCGCCGAGCGGGAACCGTTCGCACCGGAGGGCACGCCACCCCGCTACATGCCCGCGCGGCAGTATGACCTCCAGAACCTGAAGCTCGACCTCGCCTTCGATTGGGATGCCAAGAGCGTCGCCGGCACCGCCACCAACACCTTGACTCCCCTACTCCCCGGTCTCGACTCCCTGACCTTCCACGCCGCCGGCCTCGACGTTCACCAAGTGCGCATCAACGGTGCCGAGCGACCGTTCGCTCTCGATCCACAGGCCCAGACGCTCACCGTCAAGCTGGACCGGCCCTACGGTCCGGCCGACCGGATCGAGGCGGTCATCGACTACGCGGCCCACCCCAAGGCCGGCCTCTACTTCATGGGTCCCGACAAGGCCTATCCGGCCAAGCCCAGGCAGATCTACTCGCAGGGTGAATCGGACCTCAACCGCTTCTGGTTCCCGGCCTGGGACTCGCCCAACGATCGCACCACCACGGAAGTGTTGGCCACGGTGAAACCTCCCCTGGAAGTGGTGAGCAATGGCAAGCTCGTCGAGGTGACGGATCGCCCCGACGGCCGGAAGACCTGGCACTGGAAGATGGAGGTCCCCCACTCCACCTATCTCCTCTCGGTAGCCATCGGCGAGTTCACCAAGGTCTCCGAGCAGTGGAACGGCATTCCCGTCGACTACTACGTGCCCAAGGGCCCCAAAGCCGAGGAGGAAGCCCGGCGCTCTTTCGATATGACGCCGGCCGTCCTCGACTACTACTCCAAGGTCACCGGCCGCCCGTACCCGTACGCCAAGTACTCCCAGACCGTGGTCATCGACTACATGTGGGGAGGCATGGAGAACATCTCCGCCACGACCCAGACCTCCCGCACTCTGCACGACGCCCGGGCCGCCCTCGACGTCACCAGCGAGGGCCTGGTGGCGCACGAGGCCGCCCACCAGTGGTTCGGCGACCTCGTCACCTGTCAGGACTGGTCCAACGCCTGGCTCAACGAGGGCTTCGCCGACTACTTCACGGCCCTCTATGCAGGGCACGCCCACGGCCAGGACGAGCTCGACGCGCAGCTGGACGAGTACCGCCGCGGCTATCTCCGGGAGGACACCACCCGTTACCGGCGCCCCATCGTCACCCCGCGGTACGCCGATTCCTTCTCGATGTTCGACGGCCACACCTATGCCAAGGGAGCGCTGGTCCTCCACATGGCCCGTTTCCTGCTCGGCGATGACGGCTGGTGGAAGGGCATCCATACCTATCTGGACCGCTTCGCCGGGCATACGGTGGTGACCCGCGACCTCCAAGAGGCGTTGGAGGACTCGACCGGAGCCTCCCTCGGCACGCTCTTCGATCAATATGTCTATGGCGCCGGCCATCCGGAGCTCAAGGTCCGCTGGGACTGGCAGCCGGAAACCCACCAGGTGCACGTGGAGATCCGCCAGACCCAGGAGCTGACGGCGGAGACCGGACTCTTCTCCTTCCCCATGGAGATTGCTTTGGTCGGCGAGAAGGAGACCGTGGTGCGCCGGCTGCCGGTGGCGGCCCGTGCCCTCCAGGATCTCTACCTGCCCAGCGACGAACGGCCACGGACCGTGGTCCTCGACCCGAAGGGCTGGATCCTGAAGACCGTCGACTTCAACAAGCCGGTCGCCGAGTGGGCGATTCAGCTCGCCACCGCCAAGGAGCTACCGGCCCGGCTGGAAGCCATCCGCGCCCTGGGCGATCTCGGTGGCGCCGACGCCGTGGCGGCCCTTGGCAGCGCCCTGCGCGACGAGCCCTTCTACGTCACCCGCCAGGAAGCCGCGAAGGCTCTGGGCGCTTTGGGATCGCCGGGAACCTCTGCCGGCGACGCCGCTCTGGAGGCGTTGCGTATTGGCCTGGCGGACAAGGACAGCCGGGTGCGGACCGACGTCCTCGAGGCGCTGCAGCACTTTCCCGCTCACACGGAGCTCATTCCTCTGCTGCGCCGGGCTCTGGAGAATGAGCAGAGCTACTTCGCCCGGGCGGCGGCGGCCACGGCCCTCGGCGCCTTCGAGAGCCGCCGCGAAGAGGTCGCGCCCATCCTCGTCGCGGCCCTGGAGCAGAGCAGTTTTCACGAGCTGGTCCGCGCCGCGGCCCTCAAGGCGCTGGGCAAGCTCGATCCCGACCGCGCCTTCGCCCCCGCCCAACGCCTGGCGGCCTACGGCGCCCCCATCGACAGCCGTCGCCAGGCGCTGACTACCCTCGCCGAGATCGGCAGCAAGAGCACACGGCGGCGCGAGGAGATCCGCAAGATCCTGGTGGGTTATCTCGACGATCCCAGCTACGTGGTGCGGGAGGGCGTCTACAGTGCCATCGGTGCCCTGGGAGACCCCGCCGCCATCCCCGACGTCGAGCGCCGAGGACGGCTGGAGATGGAAGGGCGCCAGCGCCTCCACGCTGAAAAAGCCGTTCGCGACCTGCGGAAGAAGAAGGTCGAGACGGGAAAGGACGAGAAGGCCCTGCGCGATCGCATGGAGCAACTCGAGCGGGAGTCGGAGGTGTTGAAGGAGCGCGTGCGGGTGCTCGAGGAGACGAAGGGTGGAAAGGGATAGCACCGGGAATCCCGCCGGCGGAGGGGTGGCCCGGGCCAAGCCTCCGCCACTCACCCCCCGGACAGGAGCGCGCCAAGATTCTTATTTCGTCTTTGTCTGGGTAGAGACTACGCCCGAAGAATTACGTTGAACATTACGCGGAGCCTCTGGCCTCACGCCAGCCAAACGGCTCCGCTCGCGCGCCTCACTACTCCTCCGGCTCCCCCTGACCCGCCTTGATCCGCGCCGCCCGTGCCGCCAGATCCACCAGCTCGGCTACCTTGTCGTTGCCGGGGAACTGCCGGGCCACCTCCCGGATTCGCCGGGCCACGCCGCCAAGCTCGGCTTGATGCGCCCAGGGCGAGCCCTTGAGGATCTCGGCCAGCTCAGCCACCAGCGTGGCCAGGCGCAGGGCGGAGCTGGACCGTTCCCAAGTGGGAGCGAAGTCCTGGAAACCCACTTGGCGGATCGTCTCGGTGGTCGTGCCGATCCCTGGTACCTGGTAGCGCAGATGGAGAGTTGCCACCGGCTGCTCCCAACGGGGCGCGTCCTTCCTCAGCTCGATTTCATACAGGGCTGTGACACCGTGGCCGGCGCCGATCTGCCCCGCCTCCACCGTCTCGTCGCGGAAACGCTGGTCGGGAATGGCCCGGTTCTCGTAGCCGAGAAGCCGGTACCGGGCGACGACCACGGGGTTGAATTCCACCTGCGCCTTGGCGTTTCGCGCGACGGTCTGGAGCGTGCCCGTGAGCTCGTCCACCAGCACCCGCCGGGCCTCATCCACAGTGTCGATGTAGGCGTACCGCCCGTCGCCCTTGTCGGCGAGCTGCTCCATCAGATCGTCATTGTAATTTCCCATGCCGAAACCGAGGGTGGTCAGCTCGATTCCCCGGCGGGTCTCGCGGCCGATCCGCTCCAGGATGGCCTTGGGTCCCGTGCGGCCCACGTTGGCCACGCCGTCGGAACAGAGAATGATGCGGTTGGCGGCGTTCATCCGGAAGTTGCGGCCTGCCACGTCGTAGCCGAGGGCCAGGCCCTCCTCCGTGTTGGTCGAACCCTCGGGTATCAACCGCTGGACGGCCTGGCGGATGGCCTCGTGGTCACCCGTGGGCTCCAGCAAAAGCCGGGCGTGAGAGCCGAAGACCACCAGCCCCACCCGGTCGTCGGGCCGGAGTTGGCCGAGGAGGAGAAAGAGCGACTGCTTGACCAGCCCCAGCCGGTTCTCGCGGGCCATGGAGCCGGAGATATCGATCACGAAGGTCAGCACGGCGGACCGGCGGCTCTCGCTCTTCACCTGCCGTGCCTTGACGTTGAAGCGTAGCAGCCGCAGCTCGGGATCGTGGGAGAACGGCGACAGCGCTCCTTCGGCGCGGATGGCGAAGTCCCCCCGGGTTGGCGCCGGATCGCCGTAGTCAAAGTAGTTGATCCACTCCTCGACCCGCACCGAGGCCGGGTCCGGCAGATGGCCGTCCGCCAGATAGCGGCGAGCCACGGCATAGGAGCCCGTGTCCACGTCCAGCCCGAACGTCGAGAGACGGTGGGTCGTGGTGTCGAGGAATGGATTGGTTCCCGCCGACTTGAAACGAACGGCGTCGTAGGCCTCCGACTTCTTATCCTTCTCTTCCTTGAGCTGCTCGTCCCTGACCTGCTGCAACTGCTTCCTGAGCCGCCGCACCGTCGCGTCGGCGTCCCGCTTACCGGGTTGGCTTTCCGCCGCGGCCGGGGACCCACCGACAACGCCTCCCGCGACGCCGCCCACAATGCCTCCCTCAACTCGCCCCTCGACAGGCTTTTCCAGCCGGGGGCTCTCCGCATAGGCGGTAGACGGTGCGGGTCCGTTCTCCGGCACTGCCAGAGGCTGAGGCGGAGCTGCCGGCTGGGCCATCTGCCTCTGACCCGCAAGGTAGCCAAGAGACTCGAGGTTCTGGCGCTGCTTCGCTTCGAGCTTCGGCGCCGCCGGCTCGGTTGCCACCTCGGCCGCCGGTGCGCCGCCGAGCGACTCGTCCGCTCTTGAGGCTGGTGGAGGCGGCACCGCGTGGGCCGGAGAAGGCAACGCCTTCACCGCCACGCTCGGCGGCGCTGCGAAATGCGCTTCAACCTTCAAACTCTCCTCGTTCCTGGCTTGCTGTACTCGCAGCCCCACCAGCCCGGCGCCGACGGCTGCCACCAGGGACGCGGCAATCAGCCATCGCTGCCTGGGGACGAAGCTCCGGCTTACCGTTCCGGGCACCGCCGTGCCGACTCGGATCTCCGGCGAGATCTCGGCCTTGATCTTTTCCAGCAGCCCGGCCGGCGGCTCGGAGCTTTCGCTCTCGGCCAGCTCCCGGGCGATATCGCGAACCTTGCGGTCACTGCGCTCGCGTGAGCCTCTCATGGTGTGTCCTCCTCTCCGAGGGTCAGGGCCAGCCGCGCCAGCGCCCGCTTCAGGCGCTTGCGGATGGCCACCGTCGTGACTCCCTCGTGGCGCGCGATTTCCTTGACCGGCAGCTCGCCCCAAAAGATCGCCGTCACCGTGAAGCGCAGCTCCTCCGGCAAGGCGAGGACGGCGCGCCGCAAGCGGCCTCCCACGGCGACGCGGTCCACCTCCTCGTCGGCCGAGGGCGCGGGGTCCTGCACGGCGGACTCGTGCCGTTCGTCCAGGGGCACGAGCCGGCGGGGCCGGCGCAAATTGTTGAGGAAGGTCGTGTAGGCGATGCGGAAGAGCCAGGTGGAGAACTGAGACCGGCCGTTGAACCCCGGCAGCGCGTCCCACGCCTTGCGGTAGGTCTCCTGCGTCAGATCCGCCGCCAGGTCGGGATCGCCGCAGAGCCTGCGCAGCAGGGAAAAGACGCCGCGATAGGTCCGCTCCACGAGCTCCTCGGCGGCCGTCCTGTCGCCCGCAGCCAGCGCGGCCAGCAGCCGCCCTTCCCGAGCTCCATCGGGCCGTTCCCGCATATCGCCGCTCCAGGGGCCTGTCGAGACTGCGGTGGTTAGAGTGCTCATCCTACATGCTTGGACACTCCGATTTCGAGAAAGGAAACCGGGGGGCGGGGAAGCCGGAAGAAAGGACAGCAAGGACACCAGGGACTTCAAGGACGGGACCG
>DATIOS010000580.1:0-5683 GCA_035472915.1 Thermoanaerobaculia bacterium | reverse complement strand
ATCTACGGATGCCGACCTGCCCTACGAGGCGGCCCTCTCCTCCCTCGATCTGGCAGTGATCTGGCTCAAGGCCGGGCGGAATGCCGAGGTGGCGCAGCTCGCCGTGGGCATGAAGTGGATCTTCGAAGCCAAGGGGATTGAGCGCGAAGCCCTGGCGGCGCTACGGCTTTTCTGCGAGGCGGCGGAGCGCGAGGCGGCGACGGTGGAGTTGGCGCGGCGGGTGATCGCCGATCTCGAGACGGCGCGGCGCTCGGCGCCGGGGAGCGGCGGATGAGCGAAATCTCAGGGGAAGGCCGGCTCCGGATCTCCGCCACAAGCAGAATTGGGACCGGCTTCCGGCTTCGCCGAGAGCTATTCAGTGGCGGCTATCGCCGAGCGCTGGACTCCGACGAAACTTCGTGCCTGCTCCAAGGTATTGCGATCGAGCCTGAAGGTCGCACTTGCCCCGGAGTGACTTCTTAACCACAGGTAGCGACGCCCAACCGCTAGCTGGGACAGCTGCTGCTTGCGGGCGGTTCCTTCAGGAAAGCGCAGGAGAAGACGCCGAACCTTCCCGGTGGCAGGGTCAAGTAGGTCCAAGGCCTCCTGGTCGGCGGCGATGCCATCTGCAAGCAGCAATATGATCTGGTGCGAGTAGGGATCCCACGCCATATCCGCAATTACCGACTGGTAGCCGAAAAATGTGCTTTGGCCCTTCGTGGGCGCGCTCGGGCCGGCCGCTCCTTTCGTCGCATCCATACCCTTGCGAGCGATGTTCTGTCGAGCTTCGGACAGGAATTTCTCCTGCATTTGGCTATCGGCGGTCAGACCGAGCCCTTCTTCAAGTTTCAGCCGCGGGTCTTCGAAGGTTTCGCGGAGCTTGAGCCGCCGGTCAAATTCATACAGCCTATAATTGGCAATCTCGGCAGCGAAGACGCGATCCGGGCTCGCGGCGAGCCGCAAGGCTCGGGCGGCAGCCTGGTTCGGCGTGCGGTCCTTGTCCGCGGCCAGTCCTTGTCGCCGGATTTCCAGCTTGTCGTCGACGATTACGAAGCGTGGCGCCGGGCCGCCGAATTTCTTTTCATCGGCTCGCGCGATTTCCGGAAAGGGAAGCCGCGTGAGACTGACGGCCCATGAGCCGTCCGGCATCGCTGCAATCGAAGTGGCATGATGAAGGTAGGGTGCTTCCGCAAGCTGGTCCCCCGTCTCCAGGTCGAAAAGTTTGACTCCCAGGGGGTTGGCGCACGCAATCAAACCTCCGTTTACAGCCATTCGGAAGGCGGATGGTGAGAATTTCTCTCCTCCAGGCCCCCGGAGAGAAATCGGTTTGGCCCAGGAGCCCCCCGTTTCCAAAAAAGGTTTCAACTCTCCGGAACTGCTGTCGAAGAGCAAGACTTCCTTGCCTTTGGCGGCGGTGACAATGAAGAGAGAGGCTGTGCTCTCAACTTTCCCAAGATCACCCGGTGCTCGTTCCAGGGTAGCAGCAATGGGTCGAGCGGGAGGGGAGGGAGGTTTCGCCGCTTGGCCTGAAGCTATTCGCCATCCACTCAAGACCAAGCCGATGAGAAGTGCGGCGACCAACATCCTGCGCATCGATTGGGTTCCGCCCTACACACACTGAGGGGAATGCTGCTGCCGGAGGAATCCACGATAGCCCCCATCGGCGTCGTTGTACATATCGATGTAGAGCGTGTCTCCGTAGCACGTGGAGACGATATAGGCCGGCGCGGGCCGAACCCAGAGACCTAGACTGGCAAGGGCGAGAAGCATGAGCAACGTCCAACGGCTCTTTAGGTAGCGCATAATCCCTCCGTATTAGCTTTAACGAAATATACCACTTGCCGGCGAGTCGAGTCAAGAACTTCGCGAGTGACAAAATATGTCGAGAATCGCCCAATCAAGAACAGCGCCTGTCAGGTGCTTGACTGTCGATTATGCATTAATAGACAATGAGAACCGGTCCGATCGCGACATTGGTTCAACCTTTGGGCCTCGCGGCCCGAACTTGCTGGAGGAGTGTGACTATGCCAAAAGAAGCACGCGCAGAAATGTTTGGGGACTGGGAAACGCTGCTGGGCGGTGTGGACGACTGGCTGGCTGACATCCCGTCCCTGCGGCCGCTGCGGGACGAGATGGCGGCCATGATCCGGGACACGAAGGATCTTGCCGCCGAGCAGATCTCGCTGAAGGCACGGGCTCAGCGGGTAACGCAGCAGTTGCGGATCATGCAGGGGCGCGGCAAGGACCTCGCCGTCCAGTTGCGCGCCGCCGTCCGTTCGCACTACGGCCACCGCAACGAGGGACTGGTGCGGTTCAACATGCGGCCAGTCCGCCGGCGTTCGCGGGCGATCGTCGATGGAGAGTCGGGCCTGACGTCCACCCCTCCTGCCGATCCCCGCTCCGAGCCGTAGGCCGCGCCCAACCGGGCGCGGCTTTCTCCCATCCTTTCGCAGGTTTCACCTGAACCAAGGGCAGCGTTGGCCCCCGCGAGGGCCACGCCTGCCCTCCAGAGGGCCGCGCCTGCCCTCCGCAGGGCAACGACTCCCCTCGCGAGGGCCGCGGCTGCCCCCAGGAGGGCCAAGGCTGCCCTCCAGAGGGCAACAGCTCCCCTCCGGAGGGCAGCGTCTCCCCTCCAGAGGGCCACGGTTCCCCTCACGAGGGCAGCCTCTCCCCTTTAGAGGGCAATGGCTCCCCTCCGGAGGGCTGAGGCTGCCCTCCAGAGGGCCGCGGTTCCCCTCTCAATCAGCGTGGAAGCTAAATGCCGGGAGGCGGCGTCTCACTGGTCGCGGGGGTCGCGGGCGCCGGCGGCGGGGCCTTCTCCATCATCGGCGTGCTCGCCACGTCGATCTTGGCGCTGGCGAAGTCGACGACGTCCGGAAACACCGCTTTGAAGGCCGTGTTCTGGCCCGGGTGCAGCGATCGGGTATCCAGTGAGGCGCCCTGGATGGCGAACTGCTCGCCGCGCGGGTTGAAGAGCCGGATGCTCACCGTTACGGCCAGCGCCAGGTCCGGCCCCGTGTTGCGCACGGAGCCGGTGATTTCCAAGGCGTGCGTCTCTTGATTCTGGGCTTTCTTCCAGTCGACCACCTTGACCGGGCCTGCCGTCGAGGCGGGAGCGGGCTTGGCGGCGTCGCCCTCCTTGGCATCGTCTTTCGGTGCCGCCGGGGCGGGCGCGCGGGCGAAGTCCTTGTCCGTGAAGCTACGAGTTGATTTTTTCGCCGGCGGCGCCTCGGTCACCGCGCCGGCTTTCGCCGCCGCCGCTGCCGCCTCTTCCGCCATCGCCGTGGTCGCCTGGCGGCTGGCGTCGAGATCGACCTCCGTCAGCCGCAAGGAAGAGAGCGTGCCGTCCTTCAGGGTGAATACGACACGCTTCCCCTCGACCTTCCACGCACCCTTGGTCTCCACCCTGCCGCCGTCGCGGGTCACCAGCCAATCGGCCCGGGCCGGCGACGCCGGCCCCGAGGCGACGAAGAGACAGATCGCCGCTGCTGCCGGCAGGCTTCTCAGCAGTCGCCTCGAGCTGGTTTTCCTCACGTCTAGTTCTCCTTCCAGTTCTTCCGGATGACGCAAACCGGCACCGGCGCGATACAGACAATACCATTATCTGACTGGATGGTCTTGATGTCCTGGGTGAAGCTGGCGAACTGGCAGTTGGCAGGGAAGAGAGTCATCAGCGTCTTCGTGACGCTCGACAGACCTGCGCAGAGTGGCGGCGGCGGCGCGCAGTTGGCATCGACCGCCGGATTGCAGGGCGGATTCTTCGTGGCGCTCGACTCCACGAAGGGGTTGGTGACGAAGTCGGGCTTCTGCTCGCACCGCCCGCTCATGCACCCGGGATCGCTGTCGCTGCAGGTGACGGTGGAGGGACAGACCGGATCGCCCGTGGCCGTGTAGACCTTGAAGATGCTGCTGGTGCCGCTCTTGGCGCAGACCGCTCCCGAGACCGTGATCGTCGGATCGTAGGAAGTAAAGACGGAGAGACCGGAAAGCGTGAACGGCTTGGTGATCATCCGCTCCTCCGTATCGAGTTGGAGGAACCAGCCGGGCAGGAAACCAAATGGCGGACTGAGCAGCAGGTTGCTGGGGGCCGAGGCAAGGCTGGTGACGTCCTTGTACATGCTCTCGTTCTTCGCCGTCACGCCGGTGGCGAAGTTGTCGTCGAGAATCACATAGAGACGCCCGGGGATCGCGTCCTCCGCCCACAGATTCCAACGGTTGCCGGTGCCGAAGGCCAAGGCGTACTTGCCGAGCTGGGGCACGAAGATCACCGACGGCGGGAAGTAGATGGGACCCCGCTTGGTGGTGCCGGTCTGCACGGTATCGAAGATCCTGAAGGGGTCCCACCCCGTATCCGTGATCTTGTCTCCGGTAGCGTTCAGCTGGCCGGCGCTGCGGACGTTGACCTTGTACAACGATCCTGCCGTGGTGCCGATGTAGATGGTGTCGATATAGCCGTCCAGGTCGGTGTCGACGGCGGCGGGATCGCTGGGGGCCGAGCCGTCCAACTGCCGCTTGTAGATGGCCTTGCCGGTCTCGATGTCCACCATGTAGAGCCAGTTGCCCTGCTGGTTCAGGTTCAGCGGGTCCATGCCGCCGCCGAAGATCGCCACGTACCGGTCCTGGAGAACCGGCGGCGTGGCCGCCGTCTTCACCAGGATGCGTCCAATGGTGGGCGACGACCAGGTCTGGCCAAGGTCCGTATGGCCGTTGGGCGTCGACAAACCGGCCGTGGTCTCCTGGTCCGTGGTGTCGGTGAAGGTCCAGAGCACCGTGCCGAAGGGTGACGTGCCACAGCCGGCGCCGCCGTTCCAGCAGGAGGGAATCCAACCGTTGAGGGGCTGCGGCACAAGGCCGGAATTGATCGTGTCCGGCTGGGTCACGTCGACGGCCACGTAGGCGTTGCCCCCCTCCCGGAAGCCGCCGACGACGACCGTGTGCCAATCCCGGTCCGTCGCCACGGGAGTGCCGTTGTGGATGGGATCGATGAAGACGTCGTCCACCTGTGGAGAGCCGTCCACCCCGTAATGCTGGTTGACGTCGGTCGACAGCACCTGGAGGTTGGGCAGCAGTGGCCGCGGCACCAGGGAGTAGAGCTCATTGCCGGTGCCGTTGTTGAACGCCGGAGGGGTCGCGGCGGCGTTGTAGGTTCCGGCGTCGAAAATATGAAGCTGCTGATCGTTGTCGCCCACCACCAGCATCTTGCGGCGGAAATGATGCTTGAGAGCGAAGCACTTGTAACCCGGATCGCCGGCCGTGCAGTCCAGGCCCTTGGTTTGCAGGTTTGCGTTGTAGTAAATGCTGCGGTTTGGCGCGCTGACGATGAGGGGGTTCGAGTGAAAGATGTCGTCCAGCAGGAAGTTGAGCGTCGTCGTCACGCCGGCTGAGTTGGTGGCCGTGTCGGTTTTCACCTTGTAGGTGGACTTCAGGATGCTGACCACGCTCGCGTCCGCAGCGGCGACCGCGGCGACGTTGGTCATGTCCGGCGGCACGGGGACTCCCATGCCCGCGTAGAGGTCCTGCTTGTCAGCCGTGGTGGTAGCCGGCAGGAGCAGCTTCTTGACCATGGGGACGGCGGCGGTCGCCTGGGCCTGGGTGTAGTAAACGCGGCGCTGATTGGTAGCGCTGCCAATTTTGAAGTTGGGCGGCACGGTGCCCAGATCGGTCGTGGTCGGCGCTTGCGCCTGGATTTGCAGGCCCGCGTCCC
>DATIOS010000579.1:0-3548 GCA_035472915.1 Thermoanaerobaculia bacterium | reverse complement strand
TTCTCCCAACGGAGACCGTTTCGATAGCTCTTACCGCGAGGCCGGCCGCTCGGCCGCCGGCCTCGCTCTTCGTTTCCCGTGCACGCCTTCGCTTCCCTCTCGTCCCGATCCTCGAGTGCTTTTCTCTCAGGTCTAGGCTTTGTCCCGTTTATCAACGGCCGAGCACTATTCCTTGTAGAGCCGCACTTATTGAAGGTCGGAATCTCGCGAGAAGCAGGAGCTTTCTTCCTGCCAGGATCTCGCTTATTTGGAGAGAGGAGAGAAGGTCATGCACCGCACGTCGCGTTACTTCGTCACAATTCTCGTTGCAATCACAATTCTTTTCGTCGCGTCTCATTCAGCCGGCGCTCGCGAGGCGGGGGCGCCGCGGCCCAACCCGAGAGCTGCAGAAAGCTGGGTCGACGCCGCGGTCGGCTGGCTCCAAGACGTCCTGGCATCACACCGCCCGGCGCGCCGTCCGCATTCCTCCGATTCTGGAATCATCCAACAAAAGGAGGCAGAACATCCGTTGGGAGGATCGTGCATCGATCCTCAGGGAAATCCCAAGCCCTGGTGCCTATAAGAGTTTTTCGGATCGGAGCCAGGCCGGCCACCCTGCTTTCGTTTTGATTCATTTTTGTCGCTGTGAGGTGCACCAATGTTTGAAGATCACCCGACTGTAGGAAATTTTGAAACTTTCCTGGGGAGCCTCTCCCGGCCGGCCGGCCGGGCTCGTAATCCACAGATCCTGCGTCATCTACTCGCCGATTGTCCCGATTGCCGGGCTCGCCTCGGCGCGCTCGGTTGGAGTCAGCAACGGCTGCGCCTCCTGACCTCGCGGGATGGCGACTCATTTCGCGAAGAATCCTTCACGTCCGATGCCGCGAACGGCTACGACTACGGGCATGCTTTTGCCGCGGTGGATCGCGCTGTCGCCGCGCTGCTGACTCAGGAACCGCCGGCGGAGATCCCGGCCGATGCCCTGATGGCGGAGCTGCTGGAGCTGCCCACGAATCGCCAAGCACCTTACGTGGCGGGAAACAGCCGTTTCGGCTCGCCGCCATTCGTCCGGCTGCTGATACACCAGAGCCACGCAGCCCGGTATCGCAACGCCGACCAGATGCTGCACCTGGCTGGGCTGGCGCGGCTTGCCGCCGAAATCTGCACGCCCGAGCTGGCGGGCAACGCGTTGCGGCTCGCCGACCTCCAGACCCGGGCCTGGGGCCAATACGGCAACGCTCTTCGGGTTTGCGGCAAACCGCGGGAGGCCGAGGAGGCGTTCGCCACGGCTCAAGCCCGCCGGCAGATGGGAACCAAAGATCCCGCGCTGCGGGCCTGGTTGTTTGAAAAGATCACGCCGCTCTACATTTTTCGCGAGCGTTACATGGAGGCCGTGGAGCTCTGCGAGCAAGCAGCCCATATCTATCAAGAGCTCGGCGAGAATCACCTGCTGGCCAGCACACTGGTTCAGAAGGCCGTCGTCTGCGTCTATTCCGGAGAGACGGCCGTCGCGATCCGCACCCTCAACCAGGCCATCCCGCTCATCGATCACGAAGAGGATCCCCAGCTCCTGCTGGCCGCTTGCCATAACCTCATTCGCTGCTACATCGATCTCGGCCGTCCGGATCAAGCGTTGCTGATCTATTCCGAGACGCGGGACCTTTACCACGAGTTCGACGACGCACTCATCCTCCTGCGCGCCCTCTGGCAGGAAGGCCAGTTGCTGCGCGATCTTGGTCACTTGCGAGCCGCGGAAACCGCCTTGCAGCGCGCCCGGACAGGGTTCCTGAAGGACAACCTGATCTACGAGGCGGCGCTGGTCTCTCTCGACCTTGCCTCCGTCTACGTCAAGCTCGGCCTGATCGAGGATTTGAAGACCATGGTGGCGACGACGCTGCCCGTCTTCCGGGCCCTGCAGGTGGAACAAAAGACGATCGCTTCGCTGCTTCAGCTCCAGCAGATCGCGGACCAGGAGTACCAGGCCCTGGAGCTGATCCGGTCGTTGAGCTCCCGGATCGAGCCCCTGGCCCGGCGCTCGTCCGCCCGCTAAAGCAGCTGATTCAGGTCCGGCCGCGCTCTTCTTTCCACAAGCGCCGCCGGGATACCGCGTTCTTGACGACGCGCAGACTCTGGTCGAACCGGCGGTCGAGCGACCGCTGGCTCAAAGCCGTGGCGCCGGCCTCGGCCTTGCGCGATCCGGGCTCGGCTCCAGGCGCCGAAGACGCAGGCTCGAACCCATACAACCAGGCGAAGAAGTCGGGAGGCGTGGTGTTGAGCAGGGGAAGGACCTCGAGGACGTCCTCGAAGCCCAGCCGTAGGCGCCCGTCGAGCAGGTCGCGGAGGCGGCCCTCTCCCCATCCGAGCGCTCGCTCCACCGATTCCAGGGGAGCTCCACTCTGGACGATAAGCTCGCGCAATAAGCCCGCAATGCGGCGCTCTTCAGGGTGTGCAGCCATCGCTGATACCAATCTTCTTATCATAGTACCAGTAACTGAATTGCCGAACCAGAGGAGCCTGGCTGGCCGCGGAAAGCATACTCCAGCCGGCTGGCGATTTCGGGCTCCTATAGAATCTCCTCGATGCTTCGAAAGCTCTTCGGCCTCCCCTTTCGCGACGCGGTCCGCGGCCTCGACCGCTGCCTGGATGCAGGCGCTCTCGGTTTGGCCCTGGCCGCTCTCGGCCTCCTCGCCGGCTGGTGGCTCTACGTCCCCCTGCACGAGCTGCTGCACGCCGCCGCGTGCCGGGCGGCCGGCGGCCAGGTTTCCCGCCTTGAGATCGAGGCGATCTACGGTGGTACGCTGCTGGCGCGCATCTTTCCCTTCGTGGTGCCGGCGAGCGACTATGCCGGGCGGCTGTCGGGTTTCGATACCCGCGGCAGCGACCTGATCTACCTGGCGACCGACCTGGGGCCTTTCGTGCTGTCTCTCTTCCCGGGAGTTTGGGCTCTGCGGTGGGCCGCGGCGGCTCGCCGGCCGCTCGTCTTCGGAGCCTCGCTTCCCTTCGCCCTGGCGCCCTTCCTGTCGCTCACCGGCGACGCCTATGAGATCGGCGCCATCCTGGTCACCCGCCTTCCTCCCTGGGCGGCGCCCGCAGTCCGCGAGTTGCTGCGGGGAGACGACCTGGGCAAGAAGGTTTCGGCCCTCGCCGGGATAGCGGGGGCTCCCTGGGGAGGCGCCGCCCTGGCGGCCGCGACCGGCGTCGTCTGGGCGTTTCTCACCTACGGGCTGGGAAGCGCGGTGGCTCGGGGGCTGGGCCAGCGGTCGCCGGACAGTCCTCCCGGCACCACCCCGCCTCCCCCGAGCTAGCCGTTGAGGCGTTCCCAGTCGCCGTCCGGAGCGTCCTTGGCGATGGCGAGGCCGCCGTCCGAACCGACGAAGATCGGGTCCTTCACCACCTTCACCTTGCCGCCGCCGACGGTTTGCATTTCCTGCTCGAGACGAGGCCCCAGACCTCGGATGAGGCCCGTGCCGCCGGAGAGGACGACGTTGTTGCGCACCTTCTCCTGGTATTCAGGCTGCACGCGCGACAGCAGGTCGAGCATCGACTCGGAGAGCGACGGCAGGATGCTC
>DATIOS010000578.1:0-13967 GCA_035472915.1 Thermoanaerobaculia bacterium | reverse complement strand
GCACGAGCGGCAAGGGCTCCGTCGGAGCGATGCTCGAGGCCGCGCTTCTCAACGACAGAAAGTCCGTAGGGCTCTTCACCTCGCCTCACCTGGTCCAGCCGACGGAGCGCATTCGCCTCGGAGGCCGGGACGTCAGCTCGGAGGCCCTCGACGATATCGCTGTGCGGACAGGGCCGTTTTTCCAGCGCATGATCGAGGGATTCGGCCTGCGATTTCGCCCGAGCTTCTTCGAGGCATTGGTCGTGCTGGCATTCCGCCTCTTTACTGAGGCGCACTGCGATCTCGCTGTGATGGAGGTCGCCATCGGCGGCTCCAATGACATCCTGAGCCTGGTCCCCGGACCCGTCTCGATCATTACGTCGATCGGGCTCGATCATCTCGACGAGCTCGGCTCAACCCTGACCGACGTCGCGCGCGACAAAGCGGGCGTTGCAACCCCAGACTCGACCCTCGTGATCGGCCCCAGGATCGACGGGGCCGCGCGCAAAGAGATCGAACACGAGGCTGAGCGCCGCGGAATCCGCCTCGTCGAAGCCGCGGAGACCGCAGTGCGCGCGACGGATCGCGGCATCTACGGTCACGACATCGAGATCGCAACACAGGCCGGGACGATCGCATTCCACCTGCCGCTGGCCGGCAGTGTTCAGGTAGACAATTTGAAAACTGCCTACAGGACCCTGCGGATCCTTGAAGAGAAAGGACTCGTGACGCGGCCGGATTGCATCGCAGGAGCGGTCCAGGCGCGCTGGCCGGCCCGCCTCGAATATTTTCCCGGCAGGCCAGCCTGGTTGCTCGATTCGGCTCACAACAGCCTGGCATTTTCTGCTCTCTCAGATTTTTTGCGGTCATCGTTGCCGCCAGGCCGCAGCTCTCTGTTGCTGGGGGCCTCTGACCTGGAGAAGGCTATTGAAGCTCTGAGCATCCTCAGCCCGCTCTTCTCCGCGGTTCATCTCGTGGGAGGCTTCTTCAAGGCGACAGATCCGTACGCCATCCATGGCGCGCTCTCCGCTACGCAGAAAGAAAACACAGAGTGCTTCGCCGACCCGGAAACTGCCTTCTGCGCGCTCCACCAGAGGCTCGCTGGCGAGGAACACTGCATCGTCGTCGCCGGCTCTCTCTACCTCGCAGGCGCTTGCCGGTCCATCCTCCTGACAAGCGGCCATCCTCCCTCGAGGCGGACCTCAACATGAGCTTCTTTCGATCCGCAACGGCCCCGGAGCTGATCGAGGCGACGGCACAGCTCCTCAATCTGCCTCGATCCGGTACCGGGCCCGGCCTTCACCGCATGCTTCACCTTCTCCACGACGTACGGCAATCGCCATGGTGGCACAACCTGGAGGCCATCAAGATCACCGGCTCCAAGGGGAAGGGAAGCACAAGCGCACTGATCTCTGCAATTCTCCGTGAGCTGGGGATCACCAGCGGCCTCTACACGTCACCGCACCTCGTCCAGTTCGGCGAACGCATTCAGGTCGCCGGAAGTCCGATCTCCGTCGGGGATCTGGTTCGAGGGGTCCACGCGGTCCTTCGGAGTCGAGAAGAATACGAAGCACTGTACCCAGGCGATCGCATCGGCGCCTTCGAGATCTTTACGGCCATCGCGCTCCGCCATTTTGCCGCCTCCAGGGTGACGACCATCGTGTCCGAAGCCGGGATCGGCGGGCGCTATGACTCTACAAGGGTCATCTCGGGAGGCGTTGTCGCCCTGACGTCGGTCGAGCTCGAACACACCACCTTGCTCGGCAAATCACTCGACTTCATCGCTTTCGACAAAGCCGACCTTTGCCCCGATGGCGGCACGATCGTTGCCGGCGTTGTCGCCTCGGACCTCTTACGGCGGCTTCAAGGGTACTGTGACGTGAGACGGATCGAGCTCATCCCGGTCGCAAGCTCGGCGAGTGTTTCCCCACCTGTTTATCGCGACGGTCCCATGCAGTTTTCGATGACCTGCGACGGGATCGACTTCGGAGTCCTGTCAAGCCGCTTGCAAGGCGAACATCAAGCGTGGAACACCGCCCTTGCCGTGACGACGTTGCGGCGCTGGCTGGCGCGGACAGGGCGCAGCACCAGCGATGAGACGCTCAAGATCGCCGTTCGTGAAGCGGTGCGCACCATCGAATGGCCGGGCCGGTTCCAGCGCGTCTGGACGAACCCTGAAGTCATCATGGATGTGGGACATACGCCGCAATCCGTGCGAGGCGTCGCCCGCACCATGCGTCTTGTCTATCCGAATCGCCGCATTCTTCTGGTGACGGGTGTCTCTGCAGACAAGGACGCGGCTGGTATGCTTCAGGAGCTTCTTCCCGCCGCCGATGCCGTCATCTGCACGCAAGCCTGTCACAAGGGGATGCCCGTCCAGGATGTCGTAGACCTTTGCCGCCAGATTCGCCCGGACCTGTTGCTGGAGTCCCGGGGAAGGATCGAGGACGCTGTCGACGCCGCGCTCGACCAGGCATCACAGGATGAAATGGTGGTTCTGATCGCCGGCGGCCTTTTCCTGGCCGTGGAAGCCGCGGTCCATCTACACGGGGGCGACCCGCGAGCGCTGCGTTTCTTTTGACACCACCTGGCCTGTCAGCACTTGAAAAAGATAGGAGTCCCGCAAGCCGTCCGCATCGGTGCCCGGGGGAAAGTAAGACGCTGCCTCAGGAGCCTGGCGTCCTGCAAGGCTGTCGGAGACAAGCCGAAGAATGGCCGCGTACCAGGATTGTCCGGCGCTTTCATAGTCACGGCGCAGACTCTCCACTTCCGCGGAAACCGGCGACCGCGCGGTGCCGCGATGCATGAGAAACCGTCCCAAGATTCGGATGAATCCGGATCGACGGACCTGGTTTGGATTCAGGCTGGCGTGCTCGGCGAGCGCAAGGGCTTCCTCGGAGGCTTCTCCATCTCGCGCAAGAGCGTGAATGAGCGCTTTGGTCTGAGCGAACCAGGAAATCGAAGGAGAATGTCCTCGCTTCGATGCGATCGCAAGGCTTTCTGCGATGATCTCCAGTGCCTGCGGAATGTCACCCAGGTGGCAGGCCAAAGTGGCCGCCAGCAGCTCGCGAGACTCGGCATACGGCAGTTGGTTCTCGCGTTCGCGGCTCTGCTTCAAGGCGGTTTCCGCCGTGTCGATCGCGAGACTCGTTTCAAACGTTCGGAAATAGAGGCTCACCAAGGCCCGCAATGCGCGCGCGCGGCCCAGTCCTGCCGTACGCCGGCGGCGGACGAGCTCCAGGATAAGGTCGCGCGCTTCCGTGAAGCGTCCGAGCTCAATGAGACAATGACCGTAGAGAAGCGTCGTCGCTCCAATGTCGAGCACCTTGGAACCGCGGAGAACAAGCCCCTCTTCCTCGATGAGAGTAGCGACTCCCTTATAATCCGAGTGCTGGAAAAAACGAATGAATGCGATCTGGTGGCGGCACATGGCACCATAAGTATCTCTCGCGTTCTTGCATTCGGAGTAGGCTGCCAAAGCAGCCTCGTAATTCTGGAACCATTGGTAACATCGGCCTGTCACAAAGGCGATGAGCGATCGCATCTCTTGCGGGGCGGCGGCGCGATCGATTCGGGTCAGGTCCTCCATGGCGCCCCGAACGTACTCCTCGCTGTCCATCCTGAATCGTTTGAGCGCGCGCAGAGGAATGACTTCCTCTTTCCAGGTCGCTCCAAGGTCTTCCCAGAGCCGCTCATCGAGACTCAGGAGCTCGATGCAGTCCGTGAGGCCGCGGTCCCCCAACCGTTCGAGATACCGCAAGACATGGCGCAAGCATGCCGGGCCCAGTTGGTGATGCCACTCAACGAGAAGATCTGCGAACGTGGAGGGCGATCCGAGCACCTCAGGCGGCAGTGGACGGCTAAAGCCATAATGCCCGCGGACAAACTCAAAGAACGAGGCGATAAAGGCTCTCCGCAGAGGCTGCAAGTCATCTTCTGGGGCCGACACAAGGAGGTCCAGAAGGAGAGCGTGGTTGCCCGTCAACGCCCATTCGCCGACGAAGGTGAGAGCTCCGGCGACATGTCCTACATTCCCTTCCGCCGAGCTGCGCAGCGATGCATTCAGGTAGTCGATGCGGCTTCCTGTGACGATCACGAGCTCTTCCCAAAGATCCAACGCAAGGTAATACTCGAACAGCCACTCCGAGCTGAATCCAAGCGCGCTCGCTCCGATGAGGCTTCCCGGCGTCGCTGAACGCGCAAGAAAAAAGGTGTGAGCAAGCAGGAGCTCGATGATGACGCGATCGAACCACGGTTCGCGCACAAGTTGGCGAAAGGGCAGTGAGGAGTATCCGAGCTGAGAAAGGTGGCGCGCCAGATTCCCCAGCAGCACTTCGACGGCTTCACGTGTGATCCATGACGGCGCAAAGCGCGAGATGTTGGGAGTCAAGATCTCTCGGAAGAGAGACGATCGCAAGCCACCGGATGGAACCTGTTGGCGGTCGTATCGGATCATGAACTGCCTCAGGAGAAGCGGGCGATCCAGTAGCTTTCGGATGGTGTCCGGTACGTCCTCATAGGCCGTCAGCGGGCAGATGCCAACGTCGTGCCCGGCGGCGTCACGGATTGTCCGCAGCGAGCGATAGCGCTCGTAGATGGCTGCCTGTTCCGACGATGCTCCCTCCCCGGAATCGAGAGTTGGCACCTCGATGAAGGGGCGTAGCGGCGCCTTCGCTCGGATTGCGTCTTTGGTACCGAGATAACTGACATCCCTGTCATGGAACAAGAGATCAACAGGAACTTGGGATTCCGCCGTTCCCCCCTCCTGCCGGTCCGCTAAAAACAGCTCGTGGACGTGCTCTCGAATGAACTCTGTCTTGACTCCGATGAGCACCTTGAGCGGCAAGCCGTTGCCTCTTGCGAGCTCGCCAACGCGGTCGATGATGTGCAAGAGATGCGTCCTCGAAGCGGAAGCCCACTCGTTGTATCCATCCAGGATCAAGAGAACCCTTTCCGGCGCTTCCCGGCGTAGAAAGATATTGAGATCGCCGTCGACCTGCAATCGAGCCGGCATGGTGTCCAATGAATCTGTGCTGTCAAGCGCAGAACAGAGGATCAGAATGACGATCGACTTTGAATCGCTAACTCGACGGCAGACATCGACCAGGACGTTGGTTTTGCCGGTTCCAGATTGCCCTGCAAGCAGCGCAAGGGGTGGCTCCGGAGCGGCCAAGAACCGATCGATGCTCTGCGATACGCTCCTCGTCACGAAAAGATCAGCGTTATAGATTCCCGCGCGCTGCAGGGTTGCGGTCACCGCGCGATTATGCTCCGCCGCAAGAGCTCGCGCATCGGCCGGCGTCAGGAGCTCAATGGGGAGACGCTGGCCGTTCTCCTTGAAAAAACGGCGCTTTTCGGCATCGAAGCGTTCACCTGAGGCGATCCAAACATCATGCAGTTGCGGCTGGCCTTCAACCAATGGCTCCAAGAGGGACGCGCGCCCCATCCGCTCCCAAACGCCCTCCAGCTTCCCCTGAACATATCCAATGATGCGGAACGTCTGGAGATCCAACACCGGCGCACCGCTGTTTCCCTTTCCCACCGTGAGATCGAGCGTTTCAAATTTATACAGAGCATGACCGGTGGCCGGGTTTCCATAGAGTGCCACGGCTGTGACAGCTCCTTCAAAGGCCCGGAGGCGTAACGGTGCCAGCGGATCGGTCATGCCGGCGTAGCCCAGCGCGAGAGCCGCGGCGCCCGGACGCAGCGGATCGACTCCCCCTTCCTGCACGGGCACCGGGATCACCTTTTCGAGTCCAATGGAAGCGGGTTCGAGGCGAAAGAGGGCGAAGTCGAGAGCGGGAGAGGACTCCGCCGGCAGGTAGACAAGAGGGTATGTCTTACCCTTCCAGGAGACCTCGACTCGACCCGGGAACCCCGGGTCCAATCCGTGATGGCACGAACAGAGGAGGCCGTCGTCCGACACGAAGAACCCGGTGGCCCATGGCTTGCCGTCCACAAGCAGGGGCAGGACCGACTCGGCGAAGATCCGTTCGATGAATCGCCGGAGGTCTTCCGTCAGATGCAACATGGAGGACGTCAGGCTAAGATGAAGGTTTTACGGGCGCGTCGCCGTCACAATCGCAGATGGAATCGAATCCGTACTGAACGAGGAGAAACGCAACCGAGAGGGCGCCGTTGGTCGTGAAACCGGCGAGAGGCGCCAAGAAATCGGCAAGTGCCGTCGCGAGTTGGGCAGGCTGCCCCATGCTCCGCTTCTTCTTGCAATACTCCCATTGGACGCAGACCTTGTCATGGATCGAGGTGACGGACCACTGCATGAACGCGTGAGCCAGGTTTGGAGGGACACCGGCTGCCTCGCGGAACCCAACCCCAAAGGTGTTTCTGTAGTATTCGTCATACCAGGCTTCAAGCAACTCTTGCTGGCCCTTGTCTTGGACCTTCCCGATGAAATCGCCTTGCTCCACGGCGAAACCCTCCGTTTGCAATCTGCGGTTATCTTAGCGCACCCGCCCCCGCAACTCGCCAATCAAATAGATCGACCCGCACACGACCGCGACCTCTCCGCCCAGCTCCAGCAGGCGCTCCAGCGCGCGCTCCGGATCGGGCTCGACGATCACGCCCGGCCCGTCTCCCAGGAGGGCGGCGACTTCGGCGGGGTCCTTGGCGCGCGGGTTCGGGGGTGTGGTGAGGACCAGGTTCCGGGTGTGCGGTGCCAGGAGGGCGAGCATCTCAGCGACGGCTTTGTCGGCGAGGACTCCGAAGAGGATGTCGACGGGTCGATCCAAGGTCGCCAGGAAGGCGGCGAGGGCGGCGACTCCTTCGGCGTTGTGGGCGGCGTCGAGGATCAGATGGCGGCCTAGGGGCAGGTCGAAGACCTCCAGCCGCCCGGCCCAGCGGCAGGCGGCGGCTCCGGCGGTGATGGCGGCGGCGTCCAGGCGCGGAAAAACTTTCTCACCCAAGATCTCAGCAGCCAGCACGGCGAGGGCGAGGTTCTTTCTCTGATGCTCGCCCAAGAGATGGATGCGCAGGTCGTAGGCGCGGACCGGCGTCGCGAGGCGGACCCTCTGGCCGGTCCAGACCTCGGTCGCAGCGCTTTCGACGTGGACCAGGTCGGGTGCGAAGCGGAGATCGGTTCCCAGGGAGACCGCGATGTCTCTCAGGGCAGCGGCGGGCTCGGGGTCTTCGACCCAGGCGAGGGCGGGACGGCCGGAGCGGAAGGTGCCGGCTTTCTGGCGGGCGATGGCGTCGAGGGTGTCGCCCAGGAACTCCTGATGCTCCAGGCTGATCGAGGTGACGATCGAGAGGAGAGGATCGCAGAGGTTGGTCGCGTCAAGGCGGCCTCCCAGGCCGACTTCGGTCACCCCCAGACCGACCTTCTCTTCGGCGAACCAGAGGAAGGCGGCGGCGGTGAGCGCTTCGAAGGAGGTGGGCGGCGTGCCGGTCTCCCGCTCGGCGACCGGGATGAGGCGGGCGAGGAGGGCGCCGAGGCGCTCGGTGGGGATGGGCCAGCCGTCGATGCGGAGACATTCTTCCACCGTCTCCAGATGGGGCGAGGTGTAGAGGCCGGTGCGGTAACCAGCCGCGGTGGCCATGGCGGCGAGGAGAGCCGAGGTGGAGCCCTTGCCGTTGCTGCCGGCGACGAGCACGGTGGGGTAAGCGAGCTGCGGATCGCCGAGGCCGGCGAGCAGATCGCGAGCCCGCTCCAGACCGAGCTTGATGCCCAGCCCTTCGAGGCGGGAGAGGACGGCGTTTGGTTCTACAAAAGGTGCCGCAGGCACCGTGCGAGCGTCTCCTTCATCTCCGAGCGCTCGATCACGAGGTCGAGGAAGCCGTGGTCGAGCAGGAATTCGCTGCGCTGGAAGCCCTCGGGCAGGCTCTGGCGGATGGTCTGCTCGATGACGCGCGGCCCCGCGAAGCCGATCAGGGCGCCCGGCTCGGCGATATTGAGGTCGCCCAGCATGGCGAAGGAGGCGGTGACGCCGCCGGTCGTGGGATCGGTGAGCACCGAGAGGTAGGGCAGGCGGGCGGTGCGCAGCCGGGCCAGGGCGGCGGAAATCTTGGCCATCTGCATCAGCGACAGCACGCCCTCCTGCATGCGGGCGCCGCCGGAGGCGGAGACGACGATCAGCGGCCACTTTCGCTCCAGGGCGCGCTCGGCGGCGCGGGTGATCTTCTCGCCCACCACCGAACCCATGGAGCCGCCCATGAAGCGATACTCCATCGCGGCGAGGATCACCGGGATCTCCTCCAGCGCGCCCTGCACCACGATCACGGCGTCGCGTTCGCCCACCGCCTGCTGGTACGACTTGAGGCGGTCGCGATAGCGCTTGCTGTCGCGAAACCCCAGGGGATCGACGGGGCTCACCGCTGAGAACAGCTCTTTCGGCTGGGGATCGTCGAGCAGCAGGGAGATGCGGGTGCGGGCGTCAATGCGAAAGTGATAGCCGCACTTGGGACAGACGCGGAGGTTGCGATCCAGGTCGCGCGAGTAGACGATCTCCTTGCACCCCTCGCACTTGACCCACAAACCTTCGGGCACGGTGCTGCGGGGCCGATCCATGCGGACCGCCTTGGGCTTCTTCGTCTTTCTGAACCAGGCCATGAACGAGCGTCAGTCGCCTGAATGACCCTCTTCGGCCTCGAGGTCGTTGGCGATTCCGAGTCGCATACAAGCCGCGTCGTACATCTGGCGCGAGGCCTTCTTGCCGTTCTGGAGCTCGGCGAGACGGTCCTTGACCTTTGCGAGCTCTTCCTCGATCAAACGATCCAGCTCGTCCATCTCCTGCCGGGTCACGGCGAGAGTGTTCTCGTAAAACTTCCTTTGTTGGTCGGTAAGGCTCATCGTCTCGTTCTTCCTCCGAATCGCACCGCAGGCCACCAAGCCGGTGACCGCTTCGGAACATGGGTCATAGTTTGAAAGGAATCCTCAGGCGAGTCCACATTCTGACTCGGACCCCCTCCTTCGTTGCGGGTTTGTAGTGGGCGGAGCGGGCCGCCGAGAGGGCAGCCTCGTTGATGCCGACCTTCTGCCTGATCGGCTCCGTCACCCTCGCGTCTTGAACCTGGCCGTTTTCGTCGACCAAAACTGAAACGACGACATCTCCTTCAACCCGCATCGTCCGGGCGAGGGGAGGATACGCCGGTTTGGAAAAGTTGACAAGCTGAGGCGGTGAGACTCCCGGACCGGGATCGACCAGATCGCCCATCTTGACACGGGGAGCGGGAGCCGGCTCGGGGGCCCGCGGTTTGGCCGGCTCGGGAGTTTTCTCCGGCGTTTTGGCGGACTCGGGCTCGCGCTGCGACTCGGGAGCCGGCTGAGTTGGAGGCGCCACAGGCTCCGGAGCGGGCGGACGAACCGCCGGCGTTGGCACGGGCGGCGGCGGCGACCCGGCGGTCTGCGCCGCCGGAGTGGGCAACGGTTTGCCCGCCGCCTTGGCCGCCGCGAGCTGCTTTTCCAGGTTCTGCAGCTCGAGCTTCTTGCGCTGATCTTCCTCTTTTTCTTTCAGCGCGAGCTGCTTGTCCACCAGCGCCTGGAGATTGGCACCAGGGGTCGCTGTAGGCGCCGGTGTCGCGGACGCCGGCTGCGGCGTTCCAACCGGGGCGGTCACTCCAGGTGTTGTGCCCGGCGCCTGTCCCGGAGTCTGCGCCGCGGCCGCCGCCGGCGCGGCCAGCGGCGTGCCGCTGCGGCGCCGGTTCAGGAACCAGAAGGTCACGATGGCCACCACCACGAGGGCGGCTATGGCGACATAGAGAAGGGTGCGGCTCTTGCGTCCACCCTCCTCGCCCATCGCCAAGGCGCCCGCGGCGGCGACCGGCTGGATCGGCGCCTCGAGCTCCGGCGGCATCTCGGCGGCGGCGATCGGCCCAGGAATGATTGGCGTGGCGGTCGCCGCCGCCGCGGGGTAAGCGGGCTCGGGCGGCCAGGCGACGGGGGCCAGTGCGGGGAATGCCGCCGCCGCAGCGGCTCCCGCCACCCCGGGCTCGCCGGGGTCCAGGGCGCGGTGGATGAAGGTGGAAAGATCGGCGGAGCTGGCGGAGGAGCCCAGAGAGGCGAGGGCCGCTTCGAGGCGCTGCTTCATTTCGCCGGCGCTCTGGAAGCGGGCCTGGGGGGCCACCGCAAGGGCGCGCCCGACGATGTCGTCCACCTCTTTCGGCACCGCGGGATTCACTTGGCGCGGCGACCGCACCCGCCCCTGGCGCACCGCCTCCAGCACCGAGATCTCGCTATCGCCCGCGAACAGGCGCTCCCCGGTGATCATCTCGAAGAGCACGGAGCCGAGGGAGAAGAGGTCCGAGCGGGCATCCACGGGCCGGCCCCAGGCCTGCTCGGGGCTCATGTACTGCAGCTTCCCCTTGAGCGCTCCCATCAAGGTCTGGCTGGCCTTGGAAACGGCCTTGGCGATGCCGAAGTCGCAGAGCTTGACGTCGCCGTCGTAGGTGAGCAGGACGTTCTGCGGCGAGACGTCACGGTGGACCAGGCCCAGCTCGCGGTCCTCGAAGTCCCGCTTGCGGTGGGCGTAGTCGAGAGCGCTCGCCAGCCGGGACGCAATCAACAGGCACAGGCTCAAGGGCAGATGGAGGCCCTTGTGCCGGCCGGCGTTGAGCAGCGAGCGCAGGTCCTTGCCCTCGACGTACTCCATGGCGATGTAGTAGTCGCGGCCGATCTTGCCCAGGTCGTAAATGTGGACGATGTTGGGATGGCTGAGCTGCGCCGCCAGCTTCGCCTCGTCGATGAACATCCCCACGAACTCGGCGTTGTCCGTCATGTGCGGCAGGATGCGCTTGATGGCGACCGTCTTCTGGAAGCCCTCCACGCCCCGCATGCGCGCCTTCCAAACCTCGGCCATGCCGCCCGCGGCGATTCTTTCGAGCAGCGTGTATTGGCCGAAGCGCTCGCCCTCGACCGGCTCGTCGGTGAAGACGGGGATGCGCTGCGTGGCGGCGCTGTCCGGCGCCAGCGAGAAGGCGGGCTCGGCGGGCCGAGGCGGCAACGGCGGTGATGATGGCGCGGCGGCGGCCGGCGGTTGGAATGGCGGCGGAGCCGCCGGAGGGCGCATGGCCGCGGCCGGTGGCTGCGCTGCCGGCGTTCCCTGCGGAGTCGGTGAAACAGGCGCCGCGGGCGGCCGGGCAGGCGCCGGAGGCGAAGCGGCGCGCCCGGGCCGGGCCAGCTCTTCCAGCTCCGAAAAGTCGAATTCGCCCACCGCTCGCGCCTTGCGTACCGCCGTGCTCTCGGTGACTGGCGCCGAAGGCGCCGCGGCGGCCGGCGCGGGAGGGCGCAGTGGCGGCGGCGCTGGAGGAGCGGCTGCGGGCGGGGCCGCCTGCTGGGGAGATGGCGGGACCGGTGGGCGGACGCCGGTTTTGGTCTTGCCCAGGTCAAGGTTGGACAGGGTCCGGCTCAGCAGGGCGTCGACGTTGTCGGCCTCGCTGCGCCGCGGCGCCGGCGGGGCGGCAACCGGCGGCGCGGGCGCGGTGGGGCGCGACTTGTCGGCGGTCGATCCGGGCGCCAATCGCTCGGGAGTCAGCATGCCCGACAGGGTCTTCTCGAGCCGGCGCTTCATCTCTTCGTCCGGCGCATGGGGTGCCGGCGCCGTTGGCGGTGCCGGTCTCGCCGCGGCGGTGGCTGCCGCCGTGAGCAGCGGCGGCGGGCCGGTCGGCGCCGGCGGCGCCGGGGAGCGGGGGCCTTCCACCTCATCCAGAACGTCGCCGAAAATGTCCTGGGAGGTGAGCTTGTGATCGGCCCGGGTCGACTTCGGAGGCTGCGAGCTGGCCGGAGGCTCCGCCGGCGCGGCCGGGCGCCGGGAGTCCAGCGCCCGCCTGGCGGCGTCGCGCAGAGCCTCGTCGGTGAAAGGCTTGGCCAGCAGATCGTCGGGAGCGAAGCCGGGTGGCGGGAAAGCCGTGCCCTCCGAGAGCAGGCCCACCGCGCCCGGACCGCCACCGCTGCGGGAGAAGGCTCCGGCGAGCGTCGCGGCGGCGGGAACCGCGGCACTGATCATCACCAGGTCGGGAGCTTCCGAGGCCGCTGCCTGGATCGCTTGGTCGGCGGCCGGCACCACTCTCACCTTCCACCCCTCGGCGGTCAGGGCCGCGCGAATGCGCTCCACATAGCGGTCTTCTTGCTCGACGACGAGGATCGAGGGCATGGCCTTCTCCAGTGTTGGCTCCAACCCGCTTTTCTAGCACTCCCACCCTCCCCAGTCAATCGGCGGGAGGGCCAAAGGTCTTGATTTTGAGCGATTTAACGCTGCGGTGACACGATTCTCCACTTCGCCCCTCCGGCGGGCTCCCGGCTGGTCAGCGGGACGGAAAGTCCTGTAGAATCATCGCTCTTCAGATCTGTTCGCCAGGAGCGATCCCAATGTCAGGCCATAGCAAGTGGAGCACCATCAAGCACAAGAAGGCGGCGACCGACGCCCGCCGCGGCAAGATGTTCAGCAAAATCTTGAAAGAGATCACCGTCGCCACCCGCGTCGGCGGTCCCGATCCGAAAGGCAATCCCCGGTTGCGCACGGCGCTCCTCGAAGCGCGGTCCAACAGCGTCCCCGGCGACAACATCGACCGCGCCGTCAAGAAGGGCACCGGCGAGCTGGCGGCCGAGGTGTATGAAGAGGTCATCTACGAGGGCTACGGTCCGGGCGGCGTCGCCATCCTGGTCGAAGGCCTGACGGACAACCGCAACCGCACGGCGGGCGAGATCCGGCACATCTTCGCGCGCAACGGCGGCAACCTCGGCGACTCGGGCTGCGTTTCCTGGATGTTCACCCGGCGGGGCTACTTCGCCATCGAGCGTAAGGAGATGGACGAGGAAAAGTTCATGGAGCTCGCCGTCGAGCTGGGCGCCGACGACGTCGCCATCGAAGAGGAAGCCTATGAGATCTATACACCGATGGAGGAGTTCATCACCGTTCAGGAGGAGCTCGAACGCCGGGGCATCCCCGTCGCCGCCAAGGAGCTCGCCATGGTCCCCCAGACGTGGATCGACGTCCCCCGCGACAAGGTCAACCAGCTCCTGCGTCTGATGGAGGCCCTGGAGGACCACGACGACGCCCAGAAGGTCTGGGGCAACCAACACATCGACGAGAACGTCCTGGAAGCCCAGTCGAGGTAGGCCTCCCGCTCCGCTTCCCCGCTGTGATTATCCTGGGACTCGATCCGGGCAGCCTGCACACCGGGTACGGGCTGATCGAACGGCAGGGCTCCAGCCTCCTCGCCATCGAGGCCGGCCGCTTCTCCTGCCCCCGCGACCTCGCCCTGCCCGAGCGGCTGGGCCATCTCGCCGGCCGCCTGCAGGAGCTGCTGGCACGGCGGCCGCCGGACCTCGCCGTCCTGGAGACCCCGTTTCACGGCATGAACGCCCACTCCCTGATCGTCCTCGCCCAAGCCCGGGGCGCGCTCCTCGCCGTGCTTGCCGGCCGCGGCATCGAGATCCGCGAGTACAGCCCGGCCGAGGTCAAATCCGCCGTCACCGGCAACGGCCGCGCCGACAAGGACCAGGTCGCGCGGATGGTTCGCCTGGTCCTCGCGGCGCGTGACGAGACTTGGGCCAGCGATGCCACGGACGCGCTGGCGGTGGCCATCTGCTGTGCCCAGCGGCTCCGTCTCGACCGCCTTGCCGACCCCAAACCCAGGCGATAAACCCGGCCGCTAAGTAGTCGAATTTCAAGAGCTTGCCGCGCTCCGGCTTCCTTGCTCTTGTTTTTTTGCCTGTGTTACCATCGCCCGCCTGCTATCATGGAGTTGTTTACATGACTTTGTTGTAGTTCATCAACGAACGTGAATCGCTGACGCTTAAGTAAAATCGGCTATGGCCTTCCAGGGCTCGCTCAAGGAGCTTCCGCTCCCCGACATCATCCAGCTCGTGTCCGTATCGGGCAAGACGGGCGTCTTCGCCCTGCGGCGCAACAACGACGCGAACGGCGAGATCTTCCTGCGCGGCGGCCAGATCGTCCACGCCAGCGTCGGCGACCTCCAGGGCGAGGAGGCGATGTACGAGCTGGCCATCTGGCCGGAGGGGGATTTCGTGTTCA
>DATIOS010000577.1:0-5349 GCA_035472915.1 Thermoanaerobaculia bacterium | reverse complement strand
CAAGCGCCACGGTCGTCGGGTCGTCACCAGGGATCAAGACGGCGCTGGCCATGGCGGCCGAAAGGAAATTGAAGGCCACGGAGAGGAGGCCGACCACGGCGAGCAGGATGGCGAGGCGCCGGCGTTCCGTCCGTTCACGTGAACGGAACAAGGCCAGAAGGGGCAGGAGCAGCGGCAGAACCCCGAGATAGAGGACGTAGCCAAAGAACTGGCGGCTCGAGCGATCGATGAGCAGCGGATAGAGTTTGACGCTGGTGTTGGGCACCAGCCGGTGGAAGGTGAGGAATCGCCAGACGAGATAGCCGCCGTAGCCGATGGCCGTGGGAAGCGTGTAGCGCAGGGCACCACGAACATCCCGGCCGTCGGTGAGACGATCGACGACGAGCACAACTACCAACAGCATCCCCTCTGGACGTCCCAGAGTGACGGCGATGGGCGCCAGCATCGCCACCCAGGTCAACCAGGGACGCTGGGCTCCTGGAGCACGTGGGTATTCCGTGGCCTGATAGGCGCCACACGCGACGACGATCGCCAGGGAGTAGAACGGCGTCTCCAGGCCGCTTCGCGACCAGATGATGAAAGGGACAGAGACGGCCAGGACGACGACGGGAGCAAGGCGACCGAAGCGGCTCAAGGCCGCCGCGCGGGCGAGGAGCCAAGTGGCACCGAGTGTGGCGGCACCACAGAGGATGCCCAGCACCGGCGCCGTCCGCGGCAGGTCGAAGCGCGCCCGCGCGAGGAGTGCCAGGACCATCATCCAGATCGGTCCGGAAGAGCCCTCCACCGGATCGCCAAGATTAAAGACCAGCCCGTTGCCGTGCGCCCAGTTCCAGGCGTAGCGGTAGTAAATGAAGGCATCCTCTTCCGCCGGAATGGCAAGAGAAACGGCGATGAGGCCGAAGACGAGCAGCGCCGCGGCGACAATCCACCTCTCGCCACGCCTCGGGACGCGGGATGGGTCCGCCATGGCGCCAGCCTCAGGCCCCCGGGACGATCGAGTTGAGGGCGTCGATGATGCCTCTACCAACCCGACGTTCCCGCCGCACCCTTGAAAGGCCCCACGACTTCGTGGGTGATCCAGCCGCCGTAGAAATCGCCATCCTGAAACTGGACTCTCTCGCCATCCACGAAGCACGCTTCCATCGCCTGCGGGTAGAAGGCCACGTGCTCCTTGATGGGCTCGTAGATCTGCGTCGGTAGAGGGTAGAACCAAGCGGCGGCGGGTGCGGTTTTGCCGCCCACTTCGACGTCGAGGTAGCGGGCGAGGCCTTTCCATTCGCACCAGGTGGCGCGGGGGTTGGCTTTCAGGAATTCCATGTGAACGTCGGAGGGGGGGAAGTAGTAGACGGGAGGGTGGCTCGTTTCCAGAACGCGCAGGGCGCGCCGCGTCTCGGCGAGGATGACGCCGTTGAAGCGAACCTGGATCAGGCGGGAGGATTCCTCCACGCGGGGGGGACGGGGATAGTCCCAGACGGACTCTTGTCCGGGACCGGGCTCGATGCGTCGAATCGTCATCACCCGCAGACGATAACGGATCGGGGCGCGGCCCGAAAGACCGCGCCCTTGCCACTCGCTAGAGGGCGGACAGAGCCTGATGGAGCTGCTGTCTAAGCACGACGAGATCCGCCTCCGGGCGGCCGCTCGACGGCCCCCCACCGGGAGGCCGGGTGGCCTCGCTGCAATCCACCTCATCATCCTCTTCGTTACGCGTGGCCTCGCCACAGAGGCCGAAACCCGGGGCTCCGCGGCGGAAAGGCCGGGCGGCGGGAAGGACGTCGATCATGATCTCCCTGGCTTTGAAACTCATCCTCTCCTCCTGGGGCACTGCCCCGATACAGCCGCGAGCTGCGCGGCGACGCTGAATTCCCTGCAAGCGATACCGGGAAGTTTACCAGAACTGGCGGCAGCTGCCGCCGCGCTTCACCGGCTGGAGGAACCCGGAGAGGATTTGAGGGTCAGCATCCAGATGTCCCCCTCGTCGGTCGGCCGCACGGCGTACAGCGTGCGATCGTCGGGCGACAGCGCCAGGGATTTGAAGGACGAGCTCGGCGGCGGGACCAGCACGAGGCGGGGCGTCCGGTCCTTCAAATTGGTGCGGAAAATCTTGCCATCCTGGAGGTAGAGCAGGGTCTTGCTGTCGTGCAGCCAGATCGGCAGGCCGCCGGCGTCCGTCAGCCGCTCGTAGCCGCCCTTTTCGAAGGAGAAGACGACGATGCCGGGAACCGTCGAGCCCTCCCCCTGCTCCAGGGTACCCGCCAGGTACTTGCCGTCCGGGGACCACGCGTGGGCGGCGAAAATCTCCTTGCCGTCCACGGGCGAAACGAGCTTGCGCAGGCTGGCGCCAGTTTGCGTCAGGTCGAGGAGGGTGGCGCCCTTGGCACCGAGACTGGCGACGACTTCCTGTCCGTCCGGCGACGGAATGGGATTGGTCAGCTCCGTCCCGGGGCGGGGGATAGGCTGCAGCCCCAAGCCGTCGGCGCCGATCGTCCAAAGGCCGTAGCTATGTCCGCGGTCCGAGTAGAAGAGCAGTCGCCGCCCGCCGGGGAGCCATTGGGGGAGGCGGTCCTTCGCTCCGTCCGTGGTGAGCTGACGCTGGCCGGTGCCGTCCGGCCGCACGAGATAGAGGTTCTCTTGCGGGGCTGAAGTGTCGAAGGCGATCCACTGGCCGTCGGGAGACACGGCGGCGGAACGCACCGAGCGCGAGCCTTGGGTCACCGCCTGCGGTTTGTCGGCCAGCTTGAAGGTGGCAGGATCGAAGGCCCAGCGCTCGAGGTTCGATTTCCCTTCCTCGGTGGCGTAGGCGATCTGCCGGCCCGCGAGGCTGAGCAGTCCCACGGACTGCGACGACGGGGTGACCGGCTCCGGCTCGCCCTGGGGCTTGCCGGTCGATTCGTCGATGGGCAGCTGCCAGACGTTCATGCTGCCGCTACGGTTCGAGACATAGTAAAGGTAGCGCCCCTCGGCCGACCAGACGGGATTCCAATTGTCGTGGCCGTCGAGGATGGCCTGTACCGGCGCGCCGCCCTCGGCAGGAAGGGTGTAGAGGATGCGCTGCGAGGTTCCGGCGGGCACTCCCCAGTAGGCGATGCGCTTGCCATGCGGCGACCAGCTCGGTTGCACGCCGTCGTCCTTGCCCACCAACCGCGTCTTGAGGGTGGCCACGTCCACCAACCAGAGCTGGCTGACGGTCTTGCGCTGCGAGGGACCGGCGACCCCCTCTGTAGCGAAGGCGATCTTGGTACCGTCGGGCGACCAGGCTGGGTTGAATCCGGCGCTGGTCAGGCGGCGAACAGCCCCGCCCGTGGTTCCCATCACGAAGAGGCCGCCGCCCTCCCGCTCGGAGCGAAAAGCGATCTGGGAGCCGTCGGGGGAAAAAGAAGGTTGGGTATCGTCGGCGGACGAATCCGAGGTCAGGTCGATCGTGTTGCCGCCGCCCACCGGCTGGAAATAGATGTCGAGGTTGCCGTCGCGGGCCTTGACGTAGACGAGGTTCTTGCCGTCCGGCGACAGGCTGGGGAACGACTCGCTCCCCTCCAGGTCCGTGAGGCGGGTGAAGCTCGCCTCCGGCGCCGGCCCGGAGGCGGCGCGCCGGCCGTCGTGGGCCCACAGCCAGAGCCCGCCGGCGATCAGGGCCGCAACCAGCGCCAGGGCGGCGGGCCACATCCAGGCGGGCGGCCCCGCCGGCCGGTCGTCTCCGGGGTGAGTGCGCACGGTGGTGGTCATCGACTCGTTGCGCAGCGCCGTCAGGTCGCCCAAGGGGCCGTCCACCGTGGGATAACGGTCCCCGGGATCCTTGGCCAGCAGGCCGTCCACGATCCGCTCGAGCTCGGGAGGCGCTTCGCTCCGCAGCTCGTGCAGCGGCCGGGGGCGTTCGTTGAGCAGCGAGAAAAGCACCGCCTGCTCGTGCTCACCGCGGAACGGACGGCGCCCGGCCACCATCTCGTAGAGCACGATGCCCAGCGACCAGAGGTCGGCGCGATGGTCCACCTCCTCGCCCCGCGCCTGCTCGGGAGACATGTAGGCCGGCGTGCCCACCGACGAGCCGGTGCGGGTGATGGCCGCCGAGCCCGCCAGCTTGGCGAGGCCGAAGTCCAGGATCTTCACCACGCCGTCGCTGGTGACGATGAGGTTGGCCGGCTTGATGTCGCGGTGGATGATGCCGTGACGGTGCGCCTTGGAGAGGCCGCGGGCGATCTGCTGCGCGATGTCGGTGGCTTCGTCGATGGCGAGCGGCCCCTTCTCGATCCGCTTGCGCAGCGTCTCGCCGTCGTAGGAAGGCATGGCGAGGTAGAGGCGGCCGTCGTCGGTCTCCCCCACCTCGTGGATGGTGCAGATGTTGGGGTGGTCGAGCACCGAGGCGGAGCGGGCTTCCTGAAGGAAGCGGGCCTTGGCCTCCGGATCGCGGGTCAGCTCGGGAGGCAGGAACTTCAAAGCCACCGTGCGATTGAGCCGCAGGTCCTCGGCTTTGTAGACGACGCCCATGCCGCCACCGCCCAGCAGCTCCATCACGCGGTAGTGGGCCACGATCTGTCCGGAGAGGCCGTGGCCGGTCTCCTCCGTATTGGTGCGGGGACGCGAGAAACTCGAGGGAATGTCCCGAATCGTGGGATCGAAGCCGTCCTGAAAACCGGGGAGCCCGAGATTCTCGGCGGCCCGCAGCAAGTCGATCCGCAGCTCCTCCATGCGCGGATAGCGGTCCTCTGGCCGCTTGGCGAGGGCGCGGGCGATGATCCGGTCGACGCTGGACGGCACGTCCTGGCGCAGCGCGCCCGCGGGCTCTGGATCGCGGCTGAGAATGCCGCGGATGCGGTCGTGGTCCGTCTCGGCCGGGAAGGGAGAGCGGCCGGTGACCATCTCGTAGAGCACGATCCCCAGGGACCAGACGTCGGTGCGGGCGTCGACGGCGTCGCCGCGGATCTGCTCCGGGGCCATGTACCCCGCCGTGCCCACGGCCGTGCCGTCGCGGGTCAGGCGCGACTGGTCCGGCAGCTTGGCGATGCCGAAGTCGACGATCTTCACCCGGCCATCGGAGGCGATGATGATGTTGGCCGGCTTGACGTCGCGGTGGACGATCCCCTTGGCATGGGCCCCGGCCAAGCCGGCGGCGATCTGGGCGGCGATGTCGACGGCCTCGGCCAGTGGCAGGGGCCCGCGCTCGATGCGGCGCTTGAGAGTATCGCCCTCGCACAGGGCCATGGCGATGAACAGCCGGCCGTCGTCGGTCTCGTCGACCTCGTAGACAGTGCAGATGTTGGGATGGTCGAGGGCCGAGGAGGTGCGCGCCTCACGCAGGAACCGGCGCTTGTCCGACTCGTTGCCGGAGCGGTAGGACGAGAGAAACTTGAGGGC
>DATIOS010000576.1:0-3687 GCA_035472915.1 Thermoanaerobaculia bacterium | reverse complement strand
GCCGCACGGTCAGCAGACAGTCGCCGGCGCAGCGCTCGATCAGCCGTTCACGTTGGAGAAGCCCGGTTCCGATCGCGCGTACGCGGCTGTCGCCGAACGGTGACGAGGCGAGTCTAGCGGCGTCGGCGGGGGCGAGAGGCTTGGGCAACGAATCCCAAGCCGCCTGGCGAGCTTCCGCCTGCCAATCGTCAGCACACAACTGGAGCCGGCGTTGCAGGGAGAGCTCCGGCCGGGACGCTGCCTGCGGGCGAGACTTGCGGTCGCCTCCGGCCAGGAGGGCTTCGATCCCCTCGACCTTGGCGTGCTGGAAGCACACCTGCCAGGCGTCCTGACGCACCTCCGCGACGGGATCGAAGCGTAGAAGCACGCGCAGCCGATCGTGCCGGAGCCGTCCGGAGCTCACGGCCCGCCTACGCACGTCGGGGAACTGTGAGTGAGAGAGTCGGAGCGCCCTGCCAGCCGACATGGCACCTAGAGAGCCCAGGGCGGCATCCCGCACCGAGGAATCGTCGTCCTGCTCGCACATCGACAGCAGCTCCAAGGGGGAGAGCTTGCCGCTGGCCGCGACCCAGGCGCGGACGTCCGCATGCTCGGAATGAATGAGGCTTGCCTTGTCGGTGGGAGCGATCGTCTCTTTGATCCGTCGCCAGGCAGCCTGCCGGACGTCTGCGTTTCCGTCCGTGGTGCAGAGGCGAAGCAGCGTGTCGTGCCTTGCGGCACGGCAGCGCGTTCCCGCCATCCGGGCTTCGACGTACTCCGATCGGAGCAGCCTTCTTGCTGCGCCGGGCCAGAGATCGGCCGGCAAGGACCTCGCCGCGGCCGTGCTGACGGCGCCGTGCTTCGCGCAGGCGAGGTCCACTCGGGTGAGCCATGTCGCATGGGGATAGCGCTCCAGGCTTCCACCCTCGAAAAGCTTTCGCTCTGCGTCATCGATCAGGTTTCTGGCATCGGCGGCGATCAGCGCCAGGCGGCACTCCGCGGGCACGGTGCTCAACATCCTGACGTGGTCAGGGGCTTCGCGCAGGGCGCGCAACACCAGGGAGCCGGGATGGCGGCTGCCGTGCCAGTCGCGGCCGAGGAGGAAACGCGAGCCTGCACGCTGCCAATCGAAAAGGCCCAAACGTGAAACACGCCTCCTTTTACCGAACGCGACGCTGATCGGCGCCCAGGAACCGACGACCCCTTCGGCGGAGCCCGGCGGCGCGGGCCCGGGAGCACGATCCCGCGGCCAGACCCGCTCGCACAGCACCGCCAGGACGACGAATCCACTCGCGACCCAGAAAAGAGCGTTGAAGGTCCGCGGTGCCTGGGCACGGGCCCAGGGAGAATTGGACTCGACTGGAGCCGGGCAGGTCGCGGGGGAGGCTCCCTCCACGAGGTTGACACCACAGCGGCGAATCGATCCAAGACGCGCGGCCCAGGCACCCAGAAAATTCCGGATTTCGCCTCTGGCGAGCTTTTCGGGCGGGTCACCCTGCGCTTCGCCATCCGTCCGCTCTTTGTCAGTCTTCGGAGACTCGGCAAGCGGGAGCGACTTGCGCACATCCTCCAGCCCACGGACCTGCACGGAGAGCTGCAGAAGGCCGGCGGTCACCGCAAGGACCAGGAGAAATTTGTTCAGCTCGCGATGAGCAAAGCTTCGACCGGAGACGGCGAGCAGGAAATGCGAAGCCAGCGCGGCTCCGGCCAGTGGCACGAGCCAGGGTTGAATCAGCAGCACCTTGATCGCGGCGACATGTGCGACGAACGGCATGTAGAGAGGGGACCATCCGTCGGCCGGCAGCAGGAAATAGGACCCCGCCAGATACGCTATGCCAACCCCGACTGCAAAGCTCTTCACGAGCTCTGCGTCGTCGGGCAGCCCCCATTTCAGGATCGCGATGACGATTCCACCGGTGAAGACGAAGAGGAGAGCGAAATATATATACGCTCCTGTCGACCAGAAAGCCACCCAGTCCGGAGTCGACAGGGCTCCCGGCACGGGAATGAGCAGAGCCACCCGGTGGAACGCCAGCAGGCCGAGCGGCAGCGCGAGCGCCGACGCCAGCGGCCAAACCCGGCGAAAGCCTCGGGTCAGCGCTTCCACAGCGCCTCCGCCCTCGCGCGGAGAACGCGAGCGTCGTTCCAGGCGCCCCAGAGCCGGCGCGGGAGCTTCCACCACAGATACCAGTGCAAGGCGAGACCGCAGGCCAAGAGCAGGACGACGCGTTGCCAGTCGGAGGTGGGCTCGGGGCCGTCGCAATCCTCCGTAATCCCTTCGGCGACGTTCACCGGGCGCGGGCTCCAGAGGAACGCGGACCGCCGGCCCTGGAAGGAGATCGCGAACGTGTGCGGCAAAACGAGCTGACTGATCAGCTTCTGCTGCGGACGAAAGCTCACGGTGAGCCGCTGGACCTGGAGCATGCGCGCCCGTTCGAAAGCGGCCACCACATCCTCGGGCCGTTCCGCGGAGGAATAGCTCTGCGCCGACGGCCAGGCCATGCGGCGCAGCTCGGCCTCGTCGAGGTTCCCGGCTGTGCCGAAGCCCACGGTGACGATCTGGATCCCGGTCTCGCCCGCCGCGCGCACGACCGTTTCCGGGTCTCGCTCCAGCCCGGGATCATCGCCGGAATGGTCGACGTCGTTCTTGCCGTCGGTCAACACCACGAGCAGGTTCTGCACGGCGCCGGCCGAGGGGGTCTTGAGCTCGTCGCGGAAACGATCGAGAGCCGCGAGGACCGCGGTGTAGAGGCCGGTATTGCCAGTCGACGGCACCGGGAGATTTTCGATCGCGTTCCGGAGCTCGCCGGCGTGAGCGAAGAATCGCGCCTGGCGCACTCCGGCGACCACTCCGTGGCTGTCGAACGGAATGACGGCGACGTGATCGATGCCGTCTTCGCAACTCGCGGCAAACCGCAGACAGGCGTCTTTCATCACGTCGAATTTCCTGCGCCCGCCGGCGACCCGCTCGTTCATGCTGCCGCTGATGTCCACCAGGAGGATGGCCCGCCGTTCCGGCAGGGCGCCCAGGGAGACGCGGCACACCTGCAAGGGGTGTCCTGCTTCCGTCACCTGGACGCCGGTCTTGGCGCGCTCGGGGCGCAGGATCGGGAACGGCTGCGGATGCCTCGCCGCGTCCAGCAGGTTGAGCTGCGCGGAAAAGACCGGCGTCTCCGCGCCCTGCGCCGCCCGCAGCAGCCGCAGGCGCTCCGCCAAGGCGAGCTCCTGGGCTGCCGCCGGGGCCGGCGCGATGGCCATCACCACCTGGATCGCCAGCAGCAACAGGGCCGCAGGCGCTTTTGCGGCCGCGCGGGTCTGCGTCTCGAATATGAATCGGCTTCGGCCAACCACGATCTCATCCCCGTTCTGAAGCGTATGAGCACCGTGAACCGCGACAGGGGGCGAGCCGGCCTCCAGCGGCCAGACCGCGGCCCCGCCGGGACCGGTGTTCGCGTCGTGGACCGTCAGCTCGAAACCTTGCGGCGCGCCGCGGATCCAGGCGTGCTGTGGAGCGACGTCGGGGTCTGGCAGGCGAACGTGGAGGCTCCCTGCGGGTGCGGAGCCGTCGCGCCCCAACAGCACGCACGAGCGGCCCAGGAGCTCCCATTGCCGGCCGCGGAGCAGCGTCTCCACCTCCGGATGGGCGGAGCTCATGAAGGAGAAGACAGCCTTGCGCCGCGCGCGCACGGCGAGCTCCGAGCCGGCGCA
>DATIOS010000575.1:0-4879 GCA_035472915.1 Thermoanaerobaculia bacterium | reverse complement strand
AGCTCCCAGTCGCGGCGTCCACGCCACCGTGGCCCAAAGGATCAGCAGAGTCTTGGAGAAATCTCCAATCCCCGCGAGACCGATTCCGATCAGATACCGCTTGAAGCTGGCGGGAAGTCCTCGTACGCCGCTCCAGAGCCGCAGGTGGGCTTGTGCCTCGTGCGGCTTTTCGCGCACCAGAAAAGCGATCAATAAAGCTGCCGCGATCCCGGGAATCAGCGTCAGGAGAAAGAGCCGGCGAAGCCCCACCGTGGCGACGAGCGCCAGCGTCAGCGCGGGTCCGAGGATCGCTCCAGCGCTATCCAGGGCGCGCTCGAAGCCGAAAGCCCGTCCGTAGGTCGCCGGCGTCACGGCGTCGGCGAGGAGCACGTTGCGGACTGGAGAGCGGGCCCCCCGCCCCAGCCAGCCGCCGGCGCGGCCGAGGAGCACATGCCACCACTGCGTGGCCAGGGCGAAGCTCGCCATCCCCGAGGCCGTGACGAAATACCCGATCACCGCCAGCGGCTTGCGCCGACGCAGGCGATCGCTGTAGAGCCCGGAAGCCAGCTTGGCGAAGCTCGAAAGGCCGTCGGAGACACCCTCGATCACCCCCAGGATCGCCGAGCTGGCGCCCAGCGTCGCCAGCAAAGCCGGCATCGCGGTGGTTGCCATCTCGTGCCCGACGTCAGAGCAGAGGCTCGCCAGACCGATGCCGAGGACCGTGGAATTGAGCCACCGCCGGCTCTGCAGGTTCGACCTTGTCTCCAATCCACGCCTCCTAGGATCTCGATTCGGGCATCGGGGGCTGACTATATCCCGGCCGATTTTGCAGCGGTCCAAGCGGGCAAAGATGGACTCCTAGCGCGAAAAGATGGACTCCTAGCGGGAGAAGATGGGGTCCAAGCGGGGAAAGATGGACTCCAAGCGGGGAAAGATGGACTCCAAGCGTCCGGCGTTTGGAGTCCAAACGCGAAAAGATGGACTCCAAGCGCGAAAAGATGGAGTCCTAACTTGAAAAGATGGACTCCTAGCGGCTGACGTTTGGAGTCCAAACGCGGGACGGTGCGACTCCATCCGTCCAGAATCGGAGGTCTGCGCGAGGCGGTTGGGCCGCTGCAGAAGTCAGCCTGGACTTTCCCTATCGCCGATTGGAACGCAAGACCGGGCACTCGGATTCCATCCTCAGCAGGTTGGGACGGCGGACGAGGCGGTTCCGGCAAGCCGTCTGGTGTACTCTCCTCTCCCGCCCGGAAAGACCGCGATGAAGCTCCTCGACTCCCGACGCCTGACAGGACCCAACCTCCTCCTCGACGGGGCAGGGGCGGTGCTCGACGTGTCGCTGGCACCCGAGGAGGCAGAGTCGACCGTTGCAGCGTGGCGGCACCAAGTCGAGCGTCTGCTCGCGGCGATCGGCTGGCAGCAGGCGACGATCGCCGTCCGGCGCTTTGCTGGCGGCGCGAGCCTTGCGATCTCGGCGCCCATCGACTCCCTGTACGCCGCGACAGAGGTCAACGAGCTCGCCTGGGCAGCGGCTGAGGCGGCGGTAACCGGAAGCCCGCCGCCGGACCTGGCGCAGGAGACGAATCGGTTGCGGGCGGAAATCGCTCAGGGGGCGAATCCGGCACTGATCGCCCTGTGTGACGCCGCCGCGGCCCACGGGGTCTCCTTCCTCTGGGACGACGGCAACGCCTCCGTGGGCTTGGGCACGGGATCGTTCACCTGGCCGGCGAACGCCCTGCCCGACCCCGCGGCGGTCCACTGGGACGACGTCCACGACGTCCCGGTGCTGCTGGTGACAGGGACGAACGGCAAGACCACGACGGTGCGCCTGCTTGCCGCTATCGCCGCAGCGGCAGGCCGGATCCCAGGAATCACCTCGACGGACCGCATCGAAGTGGGCAATGAAGTGGTCGATCTCGGGGACTACTCGGGCCCCGGCGGCGCCCGTACGCTGCTGCGCGACCGGCGGGTCGAGATCGCCATCCTGGAAACGGCCCGGGGCGGCATGCTGCGCCGCGGACTTGCCGTGACCGGCGCGGAGGCCGCTTTGGTGACCAACATCGCCGCGGACCACCTCGGCGAGTTCGGAATCCTCGATCTGCACGCGCTGGCGCAAGCCAAGCTGGTCATCGCCAGGGGACTGCGTCCAGGTGGCCGCATCGTCCTCAACGCCGATGATCCCGAGTTGCGGGCAGCGGCCGTAGGACTCAACCTTCCCATCACCTGGTTCAGTCTCGACGCGGCAAGCCCGCTGATCGAGGCCCATTTGGCCGCCGGAGGAGACGCTTGTTTCTTGCAGGATGGAGTCTTGTGGTTGGCCCGCGGGAACGAGAGAACAGCCGTGGCTCGCGTCGAGGAGATCCCCCTGACCCTGGGCGGCGCCGCCCGGCACAACGTGGCCAATGCGCTGGGGGCGATCGGCCTCGCTGACGCGGCCGGGTTGCCTGTGGAAGCCATCGCCGTAGGGCTCCGCGAGCTGACGACCAATCTTGGCCGCGCCCTATCGATGGACCTGGGTGGCGCCCACCTCCTGCTCGACTATGCCCACAATCCCCACGGCATGGCCGCCATCGTGGAGCTCGCCAGCCAGCTCCCGGCAGCGCGGCGCCTGCTCATTCTGGGTCAGGCCGGTGACCGCAGCGACGAGGCGATCCGCGAGCTGGCGCGCGCCGCCTGGCCCCTGCGCCCAGACCGGATCATCGTCAAGGAGCTACCCGAGATGCTGCGCGGCCGTGGCCCGGGTGAGGTCCCAGCCTTGCTGCGGGACGAGCTGCTGCGCCTCGGAGCGCCTCCCGCGAGCCTCACCATGACGGGCACGGAGCTGGAAGGGATTCGGGAAGCCCTGGCGTGGGCTCGGCCGGGGGATCTACTGATTCTCCTGGCCCACACCCAGCGGGACGCTGTCCTCGCCCTCATCGACCAGTTGCGGACGATCGACTGGCGGGCAGGCGAAAGGTTGCCGGACTAGCAAAATCCACCTCGAAAGTGTGTAGACCCTGCCGGACCGTCTCGACTTTCACTCCCAGTCCGAGCGCGATGGCGGCGGCAAACATCGCGTTCTGGATGTTGTGACCGGCTTGTGCTCCAAAGGCGACGGGGATCTGCCGCGCCCAAAGCAGGGAGTGCCGTTCGTCTCCCTGGTAGTGGACGAGGAGCCGGCCATTGAGGCCAGGCTCGAGAGTCACGGCCCAGCCGCCTCTGCCGACATGGCGCTTCACTTTCTGGTTTTCGGGGTTCAGCGTCACCCAGATGGGCTCGCAGGGGCCATGACCGGCCATGGCCTCCACCTGCACGTCGTCCGCGTTGAGCACGCTGAAATCCTGCGCCACCTCGACCACCACCCTCAGGGTCTGCGCGATCTCGTCCAGCCGAGCGCCTTCCTTCCCCTCCGAGGCTACATTGAGCACGGCGCCGACACTGCATTGGCGCCAACCGAGCCCGGAATGGGCGATGCCGCCTTGCGCCGTCTCCAGCACCGCGGCGTCCACCGCAGGATCACGCAGCACCAGCGTGCTCGCTTCCGGACCCGTCATATCTCCTCGGACGGTGAGCTTGCCGTCGATGTAGACGCCGTCCGAGGTCGCCAGTCCCGCGGTATGGCCGGCAAGCTTGAGGATGTGTCCAACCATACGGGTGACGGTGGTTTTCCCACGAGTGCCGGTGATGGCGGCGCTTGGAATCCGCGACGGCGCTCCCGGCGGGAAAAGCCTATCGATCACGGGTCCGGCAAGATCCCGCGGCGCGGCGTCGACTCCCACGATCGCTCCGCCCACGTCACGGAAGCTACGAGAGATGTCGGGGGAGATGAAGTCGATTGCGGCCACTTCGAGGCCGAGAGCGGCGGCAGCTCGCTCCGCCATTCTCTGGTTGTCCTCGTGCAAGATGTATATCTTGTCGACAGGACCGGCTTCAACGGCCGCGATCAATTTGCCGCCCACCACGAGGAGGCGATACTCACGGCCCTTCTGACTGGTTTCGTCGACGGGCAAACCGATCTGACCCAAAATGCGCTGCGTCAGACGCTTGTCGGCGGCGATCTCGACGGCGAGGTGACTCGCATCGCTGGTGAGACCGGCTTGAATTCGCCGCTGGTATTTGCCCTCGCCGAGCGCCACCAGAGATCGCTCGTCGAGACGAGTCCAAGGGATACCTCGCTCCTCGGCAGCCTTGACCAGCGCGGCAGTGGAGGGCTCCAAGGCGCGGTCATGCGCCAGCTGCACCAGCGACTCGAGCTCGGCCTGGAAGTCGATCGGCGCGGGATCGTGGGCCTCCAACCGTGCAGGCAACAAGTGGTGGATGATCCGTAAAGCGAGGTTACCCGCGGCGATACCGACGGATTCTTGATCGAAACTGTAGACGACATGATATTGGCCCGGCGGCAGGCCGTGGCTGCGCGTCTTGCCGAAGGTGACCGGCGTGCCTGCCAGACATTGCAGCTCGATGGCCACATGCTCCATCACATGTCCCAGCCAGGTGCCGTCGTCTTCGTTCAGCCGGCGCACGAAGCCGCCAGGCTCGCCGTAGGAGCAGGTGTGCTCGGCGAGAGTTGGCATCAACTTTACAAGCCGGTCGGAAAAACCAGGAAGTTTGGCCGTCGGGAACCACTCCAGCTCGCCGAGATCCAGCCGCAGGCGGATGACGGGCCAAAGGGCGTAGAGATTGGGGCCGCGATAGATTCGAGTCTCGACGACTTTCATGAGGTGAACGGGCCTCCCGAGGGAGATTTAACGGTTGAATCCTTGGCTCAATTCACGGCTTGGAATGAGAGCAATCGGTGTGCCACCCCGGGTCCCTTATCGGCCACCGCGAGGTCGCCAAGGCCTGTCACGAAGTCTGAGAATTCTTCGACTCTGAAGGGGAGGGGGACACCAAATGGTCACGGCTGATCTGGACATGTCTT
>DATIOS010000574.1:0-17471 GCA_035472915.1 Thermoanaerobaculia bacterium | reverse complement strand
TGATGCCCATTCACCCTGCTTTCGCCAAAGTCGACAAATCTATCAACGAACTCTGCCAGCAGGCCAAACTTGCCGCATGAAACTTGACCCAACTACGCCAGGTTTGTGGGACCAAGGACTCTAGGGAGACCGCCATGAGCTTGCTGGTTCTCGACGACGTCACCAAGGTCTACCACATGGGCGACGTGGACGTGCACGCTCTGCGTGGGGTTTCGATCACCGTCGACGAAGGCGACCTCGTCGCCGTGATGGGCGCTTCCGGATCGGGAAAATCGACCATCATGAACATCGTCGGCTGCCTCGACCGGCCGACCACGGGGCGTTACCTGCTGGCCGGCGAAGAGGTTTCCAAGCTCGACCGCTATGCCCTGGCGAAACGCCGCAACCGCACGCTCGGCTTCGTCTTTCAGAGCTTCAACCTGCTGCCGCGCACGTCGGCTCTCGACAATGTCGAGTTGCCCTTGCTCTACGCCGGGATGCGCACCCGGGAGCGCCACGAACGCGCCCGCGCGGCACTGGAACGCGTCGGGCTCGGCGACCGCGTCAACCATCATCCGAACCAGATGTCCGGCGGCCAACAGCAGCGCGTGGCGATTGCCCGCGCCCTGGTGGCCAACCCCAAGGTGATCCTTGCCGACGAGCCTACCGGCAACCTTGACTCAGAAACGAGCGAGGGCGTGATCGCGACCTTCCAGGAGCTGCGGGACTCGGGGATCACCGTCGTGCTGGTGACGCACGAGCCCGATATCGCGAGCCACGCCGCGCGGGTCATCACCATGAAGGACGGCCGGGTGCAATCCGATGTACGCCAGGAGCCGAAACGCGCGCAGCTCGACCCCGCGAGGACCGTGGAGGCCGAAGCATGAATCTGCTTCAGACCCTCCGCATCGCCGTGCGGGCGTTGCTGATCAACAAGCTGCGTTCCTTCCTCACCACCCTCGGCATCATCATCGGCGTCGCGGCGGTGATTGCCATGGTGGCGATCGGCGAGGGCGCCAAGGCGCGGGTCGAGGAATCCTTCTCTTCGATGGGCTCGAACCTGCTCGTCGTCCTGCCGGGCTCGACGTCGGCCGGCGGCCAGCGCGGCGGCTTTGGCAGCATGCCGACCCTCACCTGGGACGATCTCAAAGCGATCAGCGCCGAGGTGCCGTCCGTGCGCTACGCGGCGGCGCAATTGCGGACCAATGCGCAGCTCCTTTCGGAAGATCAGAACTGGAACACCAGCGTCTACGGCACGACGACCGAGTATTTCGTGATTCGTAACTGGCCCGTGGCCTTAGGGTCGGCGATGAGCGATTCCGACGTCGAAAGCGGAGCCAAGGTCGTGTTCCTGGGCCAGACGGTGGCCGCCAAGCTGTTCGGCGCCAGCGCCGACCCAATCGGCCAACTGGTACGCATCAAAAACATTCCCTTCGAGGTGAAGGGCGTGCTGGCCGCCAAGGGGCAGTCGCCCACGGGTCAGGACTACGACGACGGCGCCTTCGTGCCGCTGCGCGCCTACCAGACGAAGATCCAGGGCGGGCTGCAACAGTTCATCGCCGGCTCGATCTACGTCGGCGCCCAATCGCAGGCGGCGACCGCGGAGGCGCAGCGGCAGGTGACCAATCTCCTGCGCGACCGCCACCACATCGGCCCCGGCACCGACGACGATTTTTCGATTCGCAACCTGACCGAGCTCGCGAGCGCCCAGGAAGAAGGGATGAAGACGCTCACCACGCTCCTTGCCAGCATCGCGGCGGTCTCCCTGCTGGTCGGCGGCATCGGCATCATGAACATCATGCTCGTGTCGGTGACCGAGCGCACGCGTGAGATCGGGGTGCGGATGGCGGTGGGCGCCAACCCCGGCGACGTCCTGGCGCAGTTCCTGGTCGAAGCGCTGACCCTTGCCACTGCCGGTGGCGTGATCGGCATCGCCGCCGGCCTGCTCGCCGCGCAGCGGCTGGCGGAGCAGTTCGGATGGCCGACCCTGATCCGGCTGGACGTCGTCGTCATCGCGGTCGTGTTCTCGGCGGCGGTCGGCATCGTCTTCGGTCTCTACCCGGCGCGCAAGGCCTCGCGCCTCGATCCCATCGACGCCTTGAGATTCGAGTAACGAACATGTTTTCGTTGGTCACCATCCTTGCCCTCGCAGCGCTGCCGGCGGCACCTCAGACGCCGACACCTCAGATTCCGCCGCGGCCCATCCTGACCCTCGACCAGGCGCTGGCGACGGCCAACTCGCACCAGCCCCAGTTACAGGCTGCGGCGGCCACCTCCCTCGCGGCTCAGGCGCGTTCCGACGAGGCACTGGCGGCGCTCCGGCCGCAGGTTTCAGGAATCGGAAGCTACCAACGCGCGACGGCGAACTTCGTCAGCCGCCCGGGCGCCCTGCCGCGCCAGCTTGGATCCGGAAGCGGCGGCGAAAGCTCGCAAAGCTTCGGTTTCTATGACTTCGGTCTCAGCGCCTCCTATCTGCTCTACGACTTCGGCCAGGCCCGGGACCGCTGGCGCTCGGCGGAAGCGAGCTTCGAATCGCAACGCGGCAGCGAGCGGGCCACGGCGAGCCAGGTGCGGTTCGCCGTGCGCACCGCCTTCTTCCAGGCCCGCGCCGCGCGGGAGCTCGTCACCGTGGCCGACGACACCCTCGCCAACCAGCGCAAGCATCTGGAGCAAACTCAAGGATTCGTCGACGTCGGTACCCAGCCGCCGATCGCCCTCGCCCAGGCGAAGACCGCGGTCTCCAACGCGCAGGTCCAACAAATCAACGCGGCCAACGGCTATGAGACGGCGAAGGCCCAGCTCAACCAGGCCATGGGCGTCGAGCAATTGACCGACTACGACGTCGCCGACGACACGCCGCCACCCGTCCGTTCTGAGGACAGCAGCCCGGACGCGCTCCTCGGCGAGGCGATCAAGGCCCGCCCGGAGATCGCGGCCCTCGCCGATCAGGTGCAGTCCCAGGAGCTCTTGGTGAAGGCGCTGCACAGCGCCTATTGGCCGAGCCTCGGTCTCTCCACCAGCGTCACCGACGCTGGCGACGGCATCGGCGGCGGAGGCCTGACCTGGAACGCGAGCGCCGCCCTCCAGCTCTCGATTCCCATCTATTTGGGCGGCTCGACGGGAGCGCAGATCGCAGAGGGGCAGGCCAACCTCGCGGTGGTTCGCTCACAGCTTGCGATCGAGCGCCTGCAGGTACGGCTGGAAGTCGAGCAGGCCCGTCTCGCCGTCGTCGCCGCCAAGAGCGCTCTCGCGGCGAGTGCCGACGCGCTCGAAAACGCCCGCGACCAGCTCCAACTCGCCGAGGGGCGTTACGAGACGGGCGTGGGAAGCATCATCGAGCTCGGCGACGCCCAGGTTGCTCTCACCAGCGCGGCGCAGCAGAAGGTGCAAGCGGAGTACGGCCTCGCCCAGGCACGGGCGCAGCTCGTCAAGGCGCTGGGCCGGGACTGAGAACGCCCCATCTATCTCCCTCTCCAGCTCTTCCACGCCTCAGCGAAGCGCGAAAGGAAGGCTCCGGCGACCATGAGGATGAGAATCGCTCCGCCGTGGGAAAGGGCCACATGCTCGGGCTCGGAGACCCAACAGAAGAGACGCATGCCGGCGTCGGCCATGAGGCCGGCGCCCAGGCCGGCGAGGGCGCCGGCGATCCACGGACGATTGGGCAGGAGGCGCCAGGCCAGCCAGGCGACGGCGGCGAGCGCCGGGATGCCGGAGATGGTCGCGATTCCCAGGCACTCCCACACCCAGCGGACTCGCACCTCCGGCCGCACCACGACGGGCGCGTATTGCGCCGTCACCCAGGTGATGATGCCGAGGAGTGCCGCCGACGAGGCCAGCGTTACCGCGAGCGCCGCCGGCGTCAGCTTGCGGCCGGGCACTCCCTCGCGGAGCGCCGCGCCGACGACGGCGAGACCGGCGAGCGCCTGAAGGGCCGAGAGCCCCCAGGCGAGCCACATCCCCAACTCCGAAATGTTTTTGCGGATCCCCCAGAACCAGGGCACGCCGACCAACAGCAGGAAGCCGAGCGGCAGAAGGACGAGCGCCCGCCGCCACGGCGCCACCAGTGGCCGCACCGGCCGCAGGTCGCGGGCCACGGCCTCCAGAAGTCGCGGCGACGGCTCAGCCACGGCGGGCCTCTCCCAATAGGGCGCGAAGGGCGATCATCGCGCGGCTCGAGCGGAGCTTGGCGGCATCGAGACCGATGCGCAGCCGCGCCGCGATTTCCGCGAAGCTCAAGCCGTGCACGTGATGGAGAACCCAGGCTTCGCGGCGAGACGCCGGGAGCCGGCGCAAGGCACTCGCCAGATCGCGCCGGTCGAGCGATGGAGAGCTTCCCGAGCTTGCCTCGGCGGTCTCGGCGGCCTCGGCGCCGTCGACGAGAGGCATCTCGTGCGCGCCGCGACGCCGCCAGGACCGGCGATGGCGGCGCTCGACGTTGCGGGCGATACCGAAAACCCAGGGGCGCACCGGCAGAGGCGGCAGGTAGGTCTGCCGCACCCGGTGTAGTGCCAGGAAGGTCTCCTGAACCAGGTCATCGCGCTGCGAGACGTCGCGCACCGTGGCCGCGAAGAAGCGCCCAAGCTCCGCCGCGAGCGTGCGGAACAGACACTGAAACGCTTCGAGGTCGCCGGCCTGGTAGGCGACCATCTCCGCCACAAGCTCGCCATCGAGGTCTCGTTCGTCGCTCATCGTCCCACGCCTGATCGCAATATAGCAGGCGGTTCCCTCGCTCGTTCAACGAGAGTGACACCTTTCGATGGGCGGCGGGCAAAGAGCCGGTATGAAGCGCAGACTGCTCTTTGCGACGCTCGCCGGGGTCCTGGCAAACCTCCCCTCCTCCGCTCAGACGACTACCGCCGCATCGCCCTCGATCCTCGAACACCGAACGCTCACGGCACTGCCGCTGGACGGCCCGCCACCGGTGATCGACGGCAAGCTCGACGAGGAAGTTTGGGCGCGCGCACCGGTGGCACGGGATTTCGTTCAGAGCTCGCCGCATCCAGCGGCGGCGGCCTCGCTCCCCTCCGAGGCGCGCGTGCTGGTCGACGGCGAGGCGCTCTACATCGGCCTGACCTACGATGATCCCGAGCCGCAGCGCATCGTGGCGCCGCTCGTTCGCCGCGACGACGAGACGGTGTCCGACTGGGCGTTCGTCGAGATCGACAGCCGGCACAACCGGCGCAACGCCTACTCCTTCGGCGTCAACCCGCACGGCGTTCAGGTCGACGGCCTCTGGTTGAACGACACCGACTACGACTCGTCGTGGAACTGCGTCTGGCAGAGCGCGGCGGCAATCGGCCCGCATGGCTGGACGGCGGAGCTACGCATTCCATTCTCCCAACTCACCTTCGCGCTCCCTCCCGGCCGCGAACGGCTGGTTTTCGGCATCAACTTCTACCGCACCAGCCCGGGCCACGGCGAGACGTCGAACTGGTCGCCGCGCTACTCCGGGCTTGGCGGCATCGTCTCGCACTTCAACGACCTCGAGCTGCCTGCGCCGAGCGGGGTCAGGCGGCTCGAGATCACTCCCTACTCGGCGCTTCGCCAGGGTGGCGGGACGAGCGATGGCCATCGCTCAGGGGAGGGGCGGATTGGCACTGACCTGAAGGCCGGCCTGGGCGACAGCTTCAGCCTGACCGCCACCGTCCTGCCGGATTTCGGACAGGTCGAGGCCGATCCGTCGCAGGTGAATCTCTCGGCTTTCGAGCTTTTCCAAGCTGAGCAACGCCCCTTCTTCCTCGAGGGACTCGACGTTTTTCGTTTCGATACTCACCTCGCCTTCTCGTCGCGCGACGTCTCCTTCGCCAACGACTCCCCGTTCTACTCCCGCCGCATCGGCAGGGCGCCGCGCGGCGAGCTTCCCGATGGGGCCACGGTCGAGACTCTTCCCACGGCCACTCGCCTGCTCACCGCGGCGAAGCTCTCGGGCGAGACGGCGAGCGGTTGGACGCTGGGCGGCTTTACGGCGCTGGGTGACCGCGAAACCGCCTCGCTCCGCGACGCCGACGGCACCTCGTTCCGCTGGCCGGTGGAAGCGCGCACGCTCACCAGCGTTGGGAGGGCTTTCAAGACCTTCGACAACGGCGACACCACGGTCGGTTTTTTCGGCGCCCAGCTCCACCGCTCCGCCCTGGGTCCCATTCTTGCGCCCCAGCTGCCGGCGGACGCCGTGAACGGCGGGCTCGAAGCGCGGCAGCGATTCGGCCAGGGTTCCTACGAGCTCCGCGGCTGGGCGCTCGCGAGTGAAATCTCGGGCAGCCCCGAGGCCATCCGGAGGATTGCGGAGTCGCCGCGGCACCTTTTCCAGCGGCCGGACGGCGACCACTTTCGCTCCGGCGGCTACGGCGACCGGCTCTCCGGCTTCGCGGCCGAGACGCAGCTCGGGAAGAAAAGCGGCGCCTTTCGTTTCGACGTCGCGGCCCGCGCGATCTCTCCCGGATTCGATCTCGACGAAACCGGCTTTCAGCAGAGCTCCGACTGGCTGCTGCTCGCCGGCGACTGGCGCTTCGAACGCTTTCCAGCCACCGGTTTCCTCCGCGGCTGGGCAGTCGGCTCGGAAAATCTGGGGTGGGGATGGACGTTTGCCGGCGAGCCGCGGGCGAGGGTCCTGAGCAGCTTCCTTTCCCTCGACGGCAGGAGCTACTGGAACCTGAAGCTCACGGCGACGCACGAGCTTGCGGCGCTTTCGATCGACAGGTTGCGGGGCGGCCCTGCCCTCCTCCTGCCGCCGCGCGAGGCGCTCGCTCTCTCCGCCGCTACCGACCAGAGGCGGCCCACCTACGCGACTCTCGACGCCGGCGTCGCCAGCGAGCCCGGGAGCGGCTCGTCGAGCTTCTCCGTGAGCCCGCTGTGGAACGTCCGCTTCTCGGATCAGCTCCAGGCATCGGCCGGCCCGAGCTATCGCCGCGATACCGTCGGCTGGCAGCCGGTGGCGCGACTGCCCCAGGGAGCCGAGACCCGCGATCTCGTAGGGCGGGTCGTCCAGAGGACTCTCGCCCTCACGCTCCGCACCGATCTCGTCTTCTCGCCGCTCCTTTCGTTGCAGCTCTATGCGCAGCCCTTTGCAACCCTGGGCCGCTTCGACCGCTATCAGCTCCTCCGCGATCCGCGCGCCAGTGCGCCCAGCCAGCGCTTCACTCCCGTCCCGCTCGCGGCGATCTCGGCCTCGCCGGCCAGCGGCACTCTCGGCCTCGATCTCGATGGCGACGGCGCGATCGACGCCCATCTTCCACTGCCCGGCGGCCAGCGGCGCGAGCTCAACGCGAGCGCCGTTCTACGCTGGGAGTATCACCCCGGATCGTTTCTCACCGCGGTCTGGAACCAGCAGCGTCAGGCCTTCTCGTTCGACACCGGCGACTCTTCCGGCCGGGCGCTCGAACGGGTATCGAGCGACACGGCGACCGACGTGTTTCTAATCAAGCTCAGCCGGCGGTTCGGGCGGTGAGGCGCATCGAATCCACTCAGGTTGATGATCAGACTTGGGGCCGGTTATTTCCCTCGTTTCGCGTCGAGGCTCCACGGTCCGGCGCCGGCGGCTGAAAAGTAGAGCCAGAGAAAGCAGTAGAGCACCGCTGGAACACCATTGTTCATGGTGGGCCAGAAGGCCTGAGGGAAGTGGAACTGGAAATAGGCCACCGCCATCATGCCGGAAAGAATGAACGCCGCAGGCCGGGTGAAGAGACCGAGGAGGAGCAGCACACCGCCGACGAGCTCGAGGACGCCCCCGATCCAGATCTGGGACAACGGCGGCACCGTGGCACCGTTTGGCATTCCGACCGGAAAGGCGAACAGGATCGTCGTTCCGGCGGTGGTGAACATCAAGGCTGCCACGATGCGGAGCACACTCTGCAGATACGGTCCCGACGACGACCACTTCGCGACGAGATTCGATTCAGCCATGATGCGTCCTCCTTTGCCTGGAATACCTGCTGTTATGAATGATCCAGCGTTTTTCACGTCCGGCATCGGCTCGGGGGAAGCATATCGGAATCCACGACTAGCGGTCTTTGAGCAGGGGGGCAAGGGGGCGGCCTGAAGGACCGCCCCGGGATCAGGTGTCAGCAGCCATTCCAGGGATCGCCGCACCCGGCCCTGCAGAGCGCCAATTGGCAGGAGCACTGTTCGCACCCGCCATAGGTGCAGCACTGCAGGAACTCGTCCGAGCAGGCGCTCTCGCACTCGGGGTCGCCGGCCTTCGCCATCGTCGAGCCGCAGCAGAGGACGAGAACGACGAGGAAACCAAGCCTGAGGATTCGTTTCATCGAGACTCTCCTGTAGGAAAGGGTCCGGCCTGGGACGACCACGGCCGCGACCCGGGGTTCCATAGAAGTTCGAGCAGACGCCTACCTCCTAAACTGCTTATAGCCACGACTGGAGCCCATGTCAAGGCGACGGCGGGCCGGGTCTCAGGAGTGCGATACTGGGGGCTGAGGAGAGTAGCCAAGCCATGCTCGATCGAATCGTAGACGGTCGCACCGACCTGGTTTTCGACTATCTAGCCGCGGGTCATGCCGCAGCCTCAACGGACCGGGATGGGGTGTCCCTCATCCAGTGGTGCGCTTACTATGGGGACGTCAGCGCCATTCGCTTCCTCCTCACCAAAGGAGAATCGGTGAGGTCGCTCGGCGACGACCTGGGACTCAATACCGCTGCTTTTCATGGCCACTGGAAGCTCTGCCAGTTCCTGATCGAGCAGGGAGCTGACGTCAACCAGACTCCCGCGGATACCGGGGAGACACCGCTTCACTCCGCGATATGTACGCCCAATCGCCTGGCTCACGACTTGGTGGTCAAGGTTCTACTGGCCAGCGGTGCGAATCCCAACTGCGTGACCCAAGCCGGCGCGGAAACCGGCGGATTCATGCGGGACTGCCGAACGAAGGCGGAGACGCCCCTTCACCGCGCCGCCGCCTTCGGGACGGAAGCGACCATCCAGATGCTCCTGGATGCCGGCGCCCTTCTCGACGCCAAAGACATGAATGGCGACTCGCCGCTCACCTGGGCGAGCTGGTACGTGCGGCCAGCCTCCATTCTGCGGAAATTGTGCTACGGCGACTTTTATATTCGCCCGGACTATGGCCAAGGCATGGCCGCCAATCTACTCGGGAAACCCCGTTTCTAGGCTACTTCAAGCCGCGCAGGAAGTTCCCCGTCCGCCGGACGAGCCCCGGGCGCGGCCCGGGCTCCTCGCGGCGACGCGCCACCAGGTGATAGGCCTGCATGGTGTCGGCGTGCAGGGCGTGAGAGCCACCCCATAGGTAGAGACGGAAGGCGCGGTAGACCTTCTCGCCCCAACCCTTGACGATGAAGTCACGGGCGGCGTCGAAGCGCTCCGCCCAGTGGCGCATGGTGAGCTCGTAGTCGCGGGTGTCTCGCTTCACCTCCTCGACCGCGAAGCCGTGGAAGAGAAACTCCTGCACGATGTCCTGGAGGCACATGAAGGAATGGCTCCCCCGCCAGATGTATTTGCGGGTGAAAGTGCCGACTTCATACTTCTCGTGAGATGCCGAAGCGTCCATGTAGATCCGCCCGCCGGGAGCCAGGCACTCCCATACCCGGGCGCAGAATCGGCGGTAGGTGGGAATGTGCTCGATGACCCCGAGGATGACAATGGCGTCGTAGGGCCTTTCGGGCCGGTGCTCGAGGAAATCCTGAATCCGGACCTCGCCGGGAAAGCCGGTGGTGTCCAGAATGTTGTGAATGTAGTTGTAGGAGTCCTGGGCCAGCGTGAGAGAGGTCACGTGAACGCCTCGCGAGGCGCAGTAGCGGGTCATGCCGCCCCAGCCGCCGCCGATGTCGAGCAGGCGCATGCCGGGCTGAAGACGCAGCGATGAGAAGACCGTCTCCAGCTTGTGCTCGGAGGACTCCTCCAACGTCTCGTCCTCGGAATGGAAGAGGCCGTGCGAGTAAAAGTGGTACCGCGTGTCGGTGAACGAGTGATAGAAATCGTCCCCCAGGGTGTAGTGGAAATCGATCGCCCGGCGGTTGATGCGAGTCGCCGGGATCAAGAGAAGGTTCACGAGAAACCCCAGGATCTGGCCTAACCGAGCCCGGTCCTGAAGCAGCCGGCGGACCTCGAAGATGCTCCACATGTCCCCTTCGAGATCGATCTCGCCTTCGACGTAGGCGGCGCCGAGAGCGAGCTCGTCGAAGGCCCGCCGCAAGGCGCGGTCGGAGTGAACGACCACGCGAAACCTGGGCGGCCCCTCGCCGCAGCGAATCGCCTCGCCGGAAGGGAGAACGACCTCGCACGGGACACCGGTTCCGTCGAGGAGCCTGGCGAGCGCCCGCACTCCCCTACTGCCCTTTCTTGGCGTTACCGCGACATCCTGCGAAGGTGATTGGAAAGTCTCGGCCCCGGGACTGAGATTTCGCTGCAACCGCGACGTCGTCATCCTTGGCTCCCCCTCCTCTGTACGGCGCGCGCGACCCGCAGTGCGAACCCAATAGTCCGGGCGAACCGCCGCAGCCAAAGCCCGCCAAACCGTTCCCTGTGAGAGAATTCTACCAAAAACACACGATAGCGGAAGACCGCTACAATCTTCGGCGTTGTTTCGGCGGCCGGGAGCGCCTCGATATAAAGTATCGCGGAATGCGTTTATGCCTCTGCCTCTGGCTCCTGGTGGCCCTCGGCTGCGCGAAGCACACGGGACCGGCGGACCCCGCGGCGCTTGGCGCCGGCCTGCGCAATCCAGACGGCCGCGAGAACACCGCGCCGCTCCTTCAAGACCTCGATAAGGACGGTCCCGCCGCCAGCGCCGGGCTCCGCTCTGGCGACCGGCTCCTGACCCTCGACGGTTTCGCCGTGGACGGCTCCTGCACTTTCGAGCGCCTGCTCCGCGACAAGAGTCCCGGGCAGAAGGTCACGCTCACCGTGCGCCGGGGATCGGAGATCCTCAACAAATCGGTGAAGCTCGCCAACGCCTTCGCGCTCCATGAGAAGGCGTGCGCAGCCGGCTGGGCCCCGGGGTGCTTTCAGCTCGGCCTTCTCTACGTTCGAGGACGAGGAGTGCCGGCCGATCCGGAGCATGCCAGCCAGCTCTTCGACCAGGCCTGCCAGGCCGGCAGCGCCGCCGCATGCGCCGAGCTTGGCGGCCGTTATCTCGAGGGCCGCGGCGGCACCGTCGTGGAAACCCGCATTCGCGAGGTGCTCCGCCGCGCCTGCGATGGCGGCAGCGCCGCGGGCTGCGCGCATCTTGCTTTCCTCTACGCCACCGGCCGGAGTGTCCCCAAAGACGACGCCAAAGCGTTCGGCCTCTACCAGGACGCCTGCAACGGCGGCGACGGCGCGGGTTGCTACAACGTCGGCCTTCACTACGAAAAGGCCCGCGGCACCCTGGAGAACTCCAGCCTGGCGCTGATCTCCTACGGCCGCGCCTGCGACCTCGGGGAAGCCCGCGGCTGCACGAACCTCGCCTTCCTCCACGAGCACGGCCTGGGCTCTCCCACAGATCCAAAAAGTGTGGCCGACCTCTATCGTCGCGCCTGCGAGGGAAGTCCCTGCGAGGTGGGAGATCCCTTGGGCTGTTTCAATCTCGGAGTCTTCTACCGCGACGGCCAGGGCCTGGCCGTGGACAAGACCCAGGCCGCCGCCTACTTCGAAAAGAGCTGCGCCGGACACAACGCCTTGGGCTGCGCCAACCTCGCCGACCTGCTCTACGCCGGTGACGGCGTGCCCCGGGACGAGAAACGAGCCGCCGGCCTGTTCCGTTTAGCCTGCGAAGGCGGGCACACCCTCTCCTGTCGCAACCTGCTGAGTCTCCAAACCAAGGCTGGGACACCCAAGATCGCGGCGGGCGCCGTAGACCGCCTGGAGAAAGCTTGCCAGTCTGGAGATGCCCCCGGCTGTTACCAGCTCGGCACGATCTTCGACGACGGAGTGAGCGTATGCAAAGATCCTGCTCGCGCCGCCGGCTACTACCGGAAGGCCTGCGAGACCGGCGAGCCCAGAAGTTGCGTCAACCTCGGCGTGATGTATGCCAACGGCACCGGCGTCCCGCAAGACGACGTCCGCGCCATCGCCCTCTACCAGCAGGCCTGCGACGCGGGGCTGCCAAGGGGCTGCTACAACGTCGCCGTGCGCTACGCGAAAGGCCTCGGCGTCACCAAAGATCCGTTCCAGGCCATCCGCTTCTTCCAGACGGCCTGCGATGGCGGCGACATGCTGGCCTGCGCGAGCCTCGCCGACCTCTATGACAAGGGAGACGGCGTCATCCCCGACCCGGCCCGCGCCCGCGAGCTCTTTCAGCGTGCCTGCAAAGGCGGCAACGAAGAGTCGTGCGGGCGGCTGCGGTAGCTGCCACTCTGCAAGGACGTCAATTCACCGCCGCGGTCAATCTCGCCCGAAAAGGGCCAGCAGACCATTCGCGATGGAGCCCCGCCAGTTCAAGGTGGAGTGGCCGCCGTTGAACTCCCGATACTCGACGGCGTAGCCCTTGGCCCGCAGGACGGTACGCAAGTGGCGGTTGGCGGCCAGCAGGCTCGGGGCCTCCCCGCGCGCCCGGTCCTCCATCAGTCCCGCCTCCAGATAGAAGCGCAGCGGCAGCTTCGGGCGGGTGGCAAGCTGCCGGGCAAGCCATTCGGGCTCGGTCTCGCCGGATGGCCACCAATAAAAGGACCCAGACAGCGAGAGGACGTTGCCAAAGACATCCGGAATCGTCGAGGCTGCGCAGGCCGCCGCCAGCCCGCCGAGGCTGGAGCCGGCAATCGCTGTCTGGGCAGGATCAGCCGTGACGCGATAACCGCGGCGCACCCAGGGGATCAGCTCTCGCCCCAGAAACTCGGCGAACAGCGGATAGCAGGACAGCTCCAGACTGCGCGCCTCCGGGCTGGGGTTTGCGATGAAAACAGCCACCAGAGGCGGGATGCGCCCCGCCGCGAGAAGGTTGTCCAGGACGGTGGGCGTCGGCACTTCGGAGGTGTAGGTCCTGCCGTCCAGGATGATCGCCAGGCCGTACGGCTTGCCGTGGGGATCGTAGCCGGGAGGTGTATAGACCCGGACGATGCGCTCGTTGCCGAGTCGCTCGCTGCGGAACCGATGCTCTTCGACCCGGCCGGCAGGCACCTTCGGATTCGCCTCGATCCAGGGCTGTTTCGGTGCCGCCGGCAGCTCGACCAGCGACGCCAGGGGCTCCGGCGCACGGCGCGGATTGAGCGGGTCGCGCTTGAGCGCGGCCCAGCGCGCCTCCTCTTCCTGATCCGTGGCCTTCGCGGAGGGGCCCAGCGAATCGTTCACCGACAGGGCATAGGCGAAGCGGGCATCGGCCCGCAAGCGGCGGGACTTGTACCAGACGTCCGTGCCCGGAATCCGGCTCAGCCGGGCTCCTTCGATACTTTCCTCGCTGCCCAGGTCGGATGGCGAGGCGACCACCACGACGTTTCGCGTCTCGTCGCCCCCCCGCCAGAGGAAAGTCACGAGTCGCTCGTCCCCTTTTTCGACCGGCTCGACGAGCGGCGTACCCTCGTCGGCGAGCCGCCGCCAGAACCGCTCGAGAGCGGCCGGTCCATCGGCCTTCACCTCTTGGCGCAAAGCGCCGAGGCGCGGGCTGGCGAGCTCTTCCGCGCTCGCCGCAACTCCCGGAAAAACCAGCCGCAAGAGGAGACCAGCGGTCACGCAAGCGATTCTGAGATCCATGTTCCTAGTCTCCTCGTTCGGGGGCATCGCGGGTACGTTATCATCGGCCCAATGACTACCAAATCGACTTGGGGACGCATCTTCTTCGCGATGTCCATGGTGGCTTTCGGGATTCAGCAGCTCGTGACGGGTGCCTTTGTCCGGCTGGTACCGCCATTGCCCGCCTGGATGCCGTGGCCTTCCTTCTGGGCCGGCCTCGTCGGTATCGTTCTCGTCTTCGCCGGCGTTGCCATCGCCATCGACTACAAGGCACGATGGGCGGCGGCCGTGCTGGGCGGTCTGCTTGTCCTGGCGATCCTTTTCCTGCACCTACCCAAGGCGGCCACGAATCCGCTGGTAGGCTTCATGTGGACCAACCCCGCCAAAGCGCTGGCCATGTTGGGTGGCGTCATCATTCTGGCCGCAACTCTGCCTGAAGACAAGGCGGGCGGCTCAGCTCTTGCCAACCTTTTTCGAAAATTGATGCCGCTGGGTCCCTTATTCTTGGGTGGTTTCCTGATCCTTGGCGGAATTCAGCACTTCGTCTACCTCGACTTCGTCACCAAGTTGGTGCCGTCATGGATTCCAAAACCGCAATTCTGGGTCTGTTTCACCGGGATCGCGCTGATCGCTGGAGGCCTGGGGATCATCTTCCCGAAAACGAGGCGATGGGCGGCGACGATGACAGGAATCATGATCCTGCTCTGGGTGGTGCTCCTGCACATTCCGCGGGCCCTGGCCGACTTGAGCAACCCGGGCGAGACCTCAGGCGTCTTCGAGGCTCTGGCGTTCAGTGGCGTCGCGTTCATCTTGGCGGCTCGGCGGTCTTGACCGCCGTTTCGTCCGCCGGCCCGAAGCGATACAAGAAGTCCATGCCGGTAGTCTTCCCTTTGGAATTCCGCCGGAAATGGATGCGGCTGTCTGACACCAACCCCTGATAGAAGAAGTCGTCAGGGGAGGTGGCGAGGATTTCGTGCTTGTCACCATCGGTGCGGCGGACGAAAAGCTTGTTGCCTTCGCGAGACACCGTCCGGGAGACCTTTTCGTTGAAGCGGTAGGTGCCCGTGTAATCGTCGAGCGTGGCAAGGTCGAGGTCGATGGCCTTGCGCTCCTCAACCGGCATTCCCAACGCCTTCATGGTGATTCGGTAGGTCAGGGACTCCAGGGACGGCTCCTGACCGAACGTGTTCGACAAGACGATCACCGTCAGGCGCTGGCCTGGGATCCTCAGCAGGTAAGACTTGAATCCGGGCAGGCCACCGCCGTGCTCGACGATCCGCGTCCCGTCCTCGTCCGAGATCTGCAAACCGTAGCCGGCCTTGGTCTCCTCGCCCGAAGGCAGCTTCGCGGTCGCGGTCATCCGTTCCAGCGAGGCTTTCTTCAGTAGCTTTTCGCTGGAAAGGGTATCAGACCATAATGCCAGGTCGTCCACCGTCGACAGGAGGGCGCCAGCCGCATACGCCTGGGTCAGGCTCAGGTATTCGGCGACTTGGTAGAGGTCCTCCTCCCGGTCATAACCCGTCACCCGGCCCGGTACTACCTCGTTGAGATGCCCGTAGCGGGAATGATTCATACCCAGAGGAGCGAAGACGTCCTGCTCGATGAAATCCTCGTAGCTCTTGCCCGACGCCTTCTCGAGGATGGCCCCCAGAACGATGTAACCCGAGTTGCTATAGGCAAGTTTCTCGCCGGGATTGAAGTCCAGAGGTTTGTCCTTGAATAGGTCGATGATCTGCTGAACCTTCATATCCTCGCGATGTCGCGGCCACCACTCCGGCATGGCGGTGACCTCGGGAATGCCGGACGTGTGGCTCAAGAGATGGTCGATGGTGATCCTCTGGCCGTGGGTGGGATACTCGGGCAGGTACTTGGTGACCTCGTCGTTCACGGAGAGCTTGCCGCGCTCCTGAAGCAGGAGGATGGCCGCCGCGGTGAACTGCTTGGTGACCGAGGCGATCTCGAAAACCATGTCTGGCCGCATCGGCACGCCGAGCTCCAGATTGGCGAGACCGTACGCTTTGCGAAGCAGGGCTTGGCCATCCTTCGCGATCAGGACCGCAGCGCCCGGCTCGCCGGCCGGAAAGGCTTGGATGAAAAGCTGATCCGCATAGCGGGCGAGATCGGCTTTCGAGTCCGCCGCCCGGGCGGCCGGGGAGATCAGAAGAGCCAAGCCGAAGAGCGAGGCGAGGACTCGCATATTCATGATCAATCCTCCTCTGTCGGCGCCATGGGTCCAAACGCCGAAACAAGCTGCCAGTGATCGAAAAGACTCGTCAAGACCATTGCAGAGCCGCAAAGAAGCAGCGCCACGCCGGGATAGACCAGGGCGGGCAGAAGGAAATCGAGTATCCGGGCGATCTCCCCATCCGGACGAGCGACGTACCCCAAGGAGGTTCCGAGGCCTGAAAGCCCCAGCAGGAGAGTTGCACACACCAGATGGTGACTCTGAGACAGGCGGTGGCCTCTCCAGAGCCAGAGGCCAAGGAACAAGGAGCCATAGAGGGCGTACATCATCTGCGCGAAAACGGCCCTGAGCATGGACGGCGGCCTCGCCGGAACCTTCGCGTAAACCCAAGCGACCCAGGGTGGCTGAAACATACCCGAGGGTTGAGGCTGGCTGCCGACGATCCAGGGCCGCTCGAGACCCTTTTGGAAACTGATGCGAGGACGCTGGCCTGGCGACGGTTGACCTTCGACCTGGAAGGTACGCGGGAAGGCCTGAAAGATCGAAAAGAGAATCATCACCAGCGTCAGGGTGATGAAGAGATGCCGCATGATGGGCCTCACCTGGCGAAAGCCTTCGAGCTGCGGTGTCGCACCGGCCGGGCTGAAGACTGAGATCTCCGCCGCGTAGTCGACCGGCCGAGACTCAACCTCGCCGAACCTTTGATAGAAACGCCGCGCCCCGAACACCAGGACGACGGCTGCAAGGAAAAATGCCACTCGCAATAGAATCGATCCTCCCAAGCCCAGGGTGATCAATCCCAGCGGAGCTCCATACCGCAAGCCTTGAAGATCCTTGAAGTGCTGAGTGATGAAATGGACGCGATCCATGTCTCCGGTCTCCATCTCGGCCTCCTTTTGGCGACACACCTTCAGCGCCAGCACCGCGATCGGTGCCCTTCATCCGTAAATTTGCGATAATTCACGGGGCGAGGCCCCGTTGATACGACTCAAGCTGTCGACGGTACCAGCGCGATTTTCTGAGGCTGCCAACCGGCTGCGCTCTTCCGCAGCTTCTCCATCTCCTGCCAGTAGCCTTCGAGCGTCCCCCGGCCCGCCGTGCTCAGGCGGATGAGCGTCTGCGTCTTCTTCTCCACGAACCGCTTCTCGATCTCGACCAGCTTCGCGTCCTCCAGCTTCGAGAGGTGAGAAGAGAGGTTTCCCTTGGTAAGCCCGGTGATCCGCAGCAGGAACAGGAAGTCGGCTCGCTCACAGGCCGAGAGCGCCGTCAGAATGGCCAGCCGGGCCGGGTCGTGCACCAGACGGTCCAGGTTCGCAAGTTGCTCGAAAGGTGTACCGCTCATGCTCAGTCCTCCACCTGCCGCGACGTGGGGCCCAGTGCCGCGACGAGCTGCCAGTGATCGAAAAGACCCGCCAGGAACATCGCCGAGCCGCAGAGGAGCAGAGCCACGCCGGGATAAACCAGCGCTGGAAGGAAGAGGTCGAAAATCCGAGCGATCTCGCCATCCGCCCGCGCGATAAATCCCAGGGCAGTGCCGAGGGCTGAAAGCCCCAGCAGAAGGGCTGCGAACGCCAGATGGTGCTCAGACCTGCGACGTCCTCTCCACAGCCAGAGACCCAGGAAGAAGGAGCCATACAGGACGTACATCGTCTGTGCGAAAACAGCTCGGAGCATGGACGGCGGCCTCATCTCCCC
>DATIOS010000573.1:0-11971 GCA_035472915.1 Thermoanaerobaculia bacterium | reverse complement strand
GCAGATATGCCTTCGTGCGTTTCGCTTCGGCAAACCACTCTTTTTCTAACTGCCGGAGCGATCTCCGTCCAATCCTACCGGACAGATGCACCCCCCCTTCCAAGACGTCGAGAGCGAAAATGAGCTCAGCGGATTGCCAGTCCTGAAGCACCCCTTCTTCACTGGCTCCGGGCTCCTCCAGTAATTTGTGCCAGAGCCGCTCCGGTCTCCCTAATTTGGCGCTCAGGCGGCGGGCCTCGCCGTTCTTGAACGCCTTGAACCTGACATACTCTTCAACCTCCTGATCGGAGAGCGACTTTCTGAGGCGCTGCTTCTTCCATATGCTGTTCGAGGACCGGATCGGGTTGATGAAGCGGTCATGAATAAGCTCGTACCAACGAGCGCCACCGCGCATTTCGGCGCGGACGAGATATAGTTTTTCGAGCAGATCCACCCATTCATTCGGAAGCTTCCGGGTCGTCTTTCTATCCCGGTAGACGAGGCCACGTGTCCCTCCCGGGGTAATGAGCGCACTATCGAACCATGACCGGAGGAGAGACTCATCAGCACCGGATGTCTGGACCACCTCTCCGATACAGCCTTCGTAATAATTGGCGAGCGCTTCGTCGACATCCCCGTAGTCCCTTATATAGTCCTCATCGATCGTTTCGAGCTCCTTTGGTAGCGAGCGCCAAAGACGTTGGCAGACGATCTGGAGTTGCAGCGGTTCGACGAATTCACCAGAGGCTACGGACATGCCGTCCTCAGACTTCACGGAGACGTGAAGAAGGTTGTCCACGAGTTTCTCGCTGGCAGCGAGAGTGAACGAACGGCCGGTTCCGGCCAGCGGTCCAGCCACAGCGAGCAGCGCCGCCTTCTTGCGCAGAGGTTCCAGCCGCAAGCGGGTGCTCAATCTGCCGGGGAGCCTGTCGGCATAGGGATCCAGGCTGGCAATGTACTCTTCGCGCATAGCGAAAACAATGCGCAAGAGGGGGTCCGCCAGGGCCTCGTTGATTTCATCAAAAAACCCTTTGCGATCGAGCCAGCGCTCTGGGTATGAGGTAAAGATCTCCTCAAATTGATCGAAGATAATGACGCGCCGTTGCGAGAAGTCTTCTGCTGTATCGGGAGCGGACTGTCCCTCCAGATATTCTTGAAGCGTTTGGTCCACGAGCTCGGTGGTAGCTCGGATCTCCCCTTGGAGGCTAGTCAAGGCATTGAAAACGAAGACGTTTCTGATCTCTGAAGCGGTTGAGGTCTCGCCCCCTACCCGCACGGACCCCAGGACAAGATCATCTCTCTCCTTGAGAAGAGTGATGATCTTGGCTTGAAGCAGAGAAGTTTTTCCTGCTCCAGAGGGGGCATAGAGGAGGACCACGGGATGGGCGAGGATGAGAGAAAGAAGCTCGGCTGCCTCACGATCCCGGCCAAAAAAGAGCGGTGCATCCTCTTTCGAAAAGGCTCGGGGACCGACATAAGGTTGTTGCTGACCGTAGCCGATTGCTTTAATGGCCATGGGGCAGACTCTCCCATCGTTCACGCAGGCCTGAGGCAAACTGTTCGCACGTGCCCCAAAAAATACGGATGCTCAAACGCTCGAATTCCCTCTCCATATACAGCCTCTGGCTCTCCGCCCGCCGGCGCTCCTCCGCAGTCGGTTCGTCCCCCTCGGGATCGAGTTGCACCGCAACGTGAAGTTTGCCTGCGCTGATGTGCAAATAGGGGGCTATCTTTCGAAACATTACCTTGAAGTTGATGTCTGTGAAGCTGTAACCCATGAAGAGCAACGAGGAATCCGTGAAGGCGCGTTCGATCCACGAGGGTAACAAGCCATGCGCATGAATGAGAAAATCGAGGTAGTCATCTTCGGTAAGGACCATACTGTCTTCGTCGTTCCAGGTGCCGTGGAGATGGAATACGACCGGTCTTTCCGGCGTTGGTTCGTCCAGTTGGTCGGCGTCCACATCGTCAGCGCGATCCAGGACGCTCCCACGTGCCCGCACCCGGTGCCATTTGCATACCTCTGGCCGTGGTTTCCGCCCACAGCTCTTCAGTGCCTCCAGCATGAAATCGTCATAGTTGGTGGTAATGTAAATTGGCAGTGGAAGGTTCGCAACAACACCGTGAGGTTGGTTTGGGTTGGTAAAGTCCGGAGATCCGCTCCGCTTGAGCAGATCGACCATCTTTCTCTTTGCTTCTTGGGTGTTCTCCTCGAGGGCGACATACTGAGCGACCCTGGACAGATTTGTTGTGTCCTGGAAAGTGTAGTTGTATTCCGCGGCCCATTCTTTGGCGATCTCTCCCCCCATAGGGAGCACTCCCGAACAAGCGCCGGCGCCCAGGAAAGGCGTGCACCGGCCCCTCACGATTGCGTTCATTAGCGTTCGCCAATGTGATTCTCGCCATTCCATAGAGAAACTCCACCGTGTCCGATCTATGCGCGAGGATCGCTCTTCGATCCCTCCTCTTGCTTTGGGGGGTGAGGGCTCATGGCGGCCCGCCAGGGGAAAAGCGCCAAGCCCGCGGCAAGCAGGATGTGGACCGCCCCTCCGAGGGCCAGCCCCGAGAAGAGCAGGGCCAGCCAAAGGGAGAAGAGAACCAGGCTGAAAAGGGCGCGGACCTTCGGGGAGCGCATTAAAAAATGCTACCACAGCCCCAGGTCGGGTTATCCTGCATCTCATGGTGCAGGCTGTGACCTTCGACGTCACCCACACGCTGATCCACGCTCCACACCTGGGGGAGATCTACGCCGAGGTGCTGGGGAAGCATCGCGTCGACATCGACCCGCCGGAGGCCTTGCGCCTGGTGGGCGAGGTCTGGCAGGAGCTCGCGTGCAGCGCCGACCCCGGCCAGGACCGCTTCGCCGCCCATCCCGAGGGGGAACGCGGGTGGTGGCGGCGGTTCCTGGAGCGGATGTGCGAGCACCTGGAGGTGCCGGTCCCCTCGCGATTCGCGGCGGCGGAGCTCTTCCACCGCTTCGGCACCGCGGCGGCCTGGGAGGTCTATCCGGAGGTGCCCGAGGTTCTCGCGGCCCTGGCCGGCCAGGGGATGCGGCTGGGCGTGATCAGCAACTGGGACCACCGCCTCCCGGCGCTGCTCGAGGAGTTGGGTCTGGCCGGCTTCTTCGGCACCCTCACCTACTCCCAGAAAGCTGGAATGGAGAAACCGGATCCGCGAATCTTCCTTCAGGCTCTGGCCGAGCTGGGAGTGGAGCCTTCCGCCGCCCTGCACGTCGGCGATGGCCGGCTGGAGGACGTGGAAGGGGCGGTGGCCGCAGGCATGAACGCCCTGCGGCTCGTTCGCCCGGACCAGGTTGAGCTTCCCACCCGCCGAGGCCGCCAGGAGTCGGCCGGTGACCTGCGGGATCTCTCCAGCCTGCCGGAGCGTCTGGCGTCGGGCCGCGCCGAGTGGACGGGCCGGCGGTCGCCGGACCCTGTGCTAGACTTCTGATCGACCGGGAACGACATGAAGATCTCCACCAAAGGCGAGTACGGCATCCGCGCGATGCTCTACATCGCGATGCACGCCGACCAGGGGCCGGTGACGAGCCACGAGATTGCCACCCATCAGGGAATCCCGGAGCCGTACCTGCGCCAGATCCTCGCTCTGCTCTCGAAAGACCGCCTCATTCTCTCCAATCGGGGACCCCAGGGCGGCCACATCCTCGGCCGTGCGGCGTCCGAGATCAGCTTGCGGCATATTCTTCTGACCCTCGAGGGGCAGACGACACCCATCGACCAGATCCTGGCGCTGCCCTGCACCATCGACGTCGGTACCGAGCACTGCGCCATCCGCGAGGTCTTCCTGGAGGTGAAGAAGGCCGTCGAGCGCATCCTCTCCGTCACCACCCTGGAAGAGATGGTCAGCCGCCAGCGAGAGATCTCGACGCGGCACATCTCGGTGCCGCTCGATCTGCCTTCGCCCACGGCAGCGCTGCTGCCGGTGATCTCGGATTGACCCCGCGCGTCTACTCCCTACAAGCGTCCCCGCCGGCCGCTTGTGAAAGGTCGCACAAGCTGGTATGCTCCGCCCGCGTCTGGGCAGGAGCAGTGATCGGCACGCGTTGCGATGGCTGAGGAACCGGAATCGGGAGGTCGCTGGCAAGGGCTGTCCGGCATCGGTTTCGAGCTGGTCGGGGCGGTGGTGGGCCTGACGCTGATCGGGTACTGGTGGGACCGGCACTTCGGCAGCAGCCCCTGGGGTCTGTTGACCGGTGCCGCCTTGGGCCTGATCGGCGGGATGTACAACCTGATCCGCCAGTCGCTCTCAGCCTTCAAGGACGTGGACGGCAGTAGCAAGAAATCTGACGGCGACCCGAAACGATGAGCGTCGCCCGGCCTGCGGTCGCGGAGTACCTGCGGTTCCTGGGTTGGGTGGTCGGGGTCGGAGTGGCGCTGGCCCTTCTGGGGTATGCGCCGACCCGGCGACTGGGAGGCGAAGGTGCGCTCCCGGCCATGGTTGCGGGATGTGTCATCGGAGCCGTCGCCTCGGCGGTCGGCGCCCTGGCGGTTCTGGGAGGCCGGCGATCGGGCTCCACGGGGCCGCCGCTGCAAGGCATGCTGATCTCGATGGCGTTGCGCCTCGCGACGGTTGTGGTTCTGGGGCTGTCGCTCGGGCTTTCCGGGTGGTTCGAGCCCCGGCCCCTGTTGATCTGGATCGCCCTCGGGTACGTGGCGCAACTGGCGCTCGACACCCGGTACGCGACCCGCGGCCTGTGAGCCGGAGAATTGGAGAGGATGGATGCTCGCTTTCCTGATTGAGAACCCGCTGGAGCACATCGTGCGGCATCCGATGATCCAGCGGAATGGGATCACGCTGCTGGACAGCCACATCGTGATGATGATGCTGGCGGCGGTCCTGCTGATCGCGCTGCTGCCCATCTGGGTGCGCCGCCGCCGGGGAACGGACGAGGTCGGCGCCCTGGTGCCGGCGGGTGCGGGCAACGCCATCGAGGCGATCTGCGAGTACCTGCGCAACGACGTCGCGCGGCCCAACCTCCACCAGTACACGGATCGCTTCATCAAGTTCATTTGGACCGTGTTCTTTTTCGTCTTCGCGGTCAACCTGCTCGGGTTGCTGCCGCTCAGCGGCATCAAGCTGTTCGGCGCGCATATCGGCGGCGCGGCCACGGCCAATCCCTGGATCACGGGCGCCCTGGTCCTCATCACCCTCGGAATGGTGGTGGTGAACGGCTTCCGGCTGGGCGGCAAGCAGTTCGTGGCTCACTTCAGTCCCGGCCCCATCTGGCTGTCGTGGTTGCTGATCCCCATCGAGATCATCGGCTTCTTCTCGCGCTTTTTCGCCCTGCTCATCCGCCTCTGCGCCAACATGATCGCCGGGCACGTGCTGCTGGCGGTGCTTGTGAGCTTCATCTTCCAGGCGGCGGTGAAGGGGATCGCGACGGCGCTGGGCGTCGCCGTGCCGGTGGTCCTGGGCAGTGTCGCGATCACCCTGCTGGAGCTTTTCGTCGCTCTTCTCCATGCCTTCATCTTCACCTTCCTCACCACCCTGTTCATCGGCCAGGCCGTGGTGTTCCACCACGGCGGCCATCACGGGGAAGCAGAGGCCCACTGATTGAACCGGCCTCACAAAGGCCTTTAAAACCCTAGGAAAGGATTTTTTCGATGAGCAAGAGAACTGCCAGGTTGTCGCTGACGATGATCGCCCTCGGCTTCGTGCTGATGTTCGCCTCGGTGCCGGCCGCACACGCGCAGCCGACCGCCGGTGCCGCGAAAGCAACCGAGGGCTCGTACTTCCTCACCACCGACGGCGCCCGCAAGGTGGGCGGCGCGATCGGTGCCGGGCTCGCCGTCATCGGCGCCGGCGCCGGCATCGGCCGCATCGGCGGCAGCGCGGTCGAGTCGATGGCGCGTCAGCCCGAGGCCGCCGGCCAGATCAGCACCGCCATGATCATCACCGCGGCAATGATCGAAGGTGCCGCCCTCTTCGGCGTCGTCGTGGGCCTGCTGGCCTCGTTCTGAGGCCCGTATGAAGAGGGTACTGAAGAGTGCACTGACCGCATTGCCCCTGCTGGCGCTGGCGATTCCAGCACTGGCCGCCGCGGCGGAGGAGAGCGCGGAGAAGCCGAGCCTGTTCGCGGGCGACCTCGGCAACTCGGTCTGGACGCTGGTCATCTTCCTGATCGTGCTGGTGATCCTCGGCAAGTTCGCCTGGGGGCCGATCCTCAACAGCCTCCAGAACCGCGAAAACTTCATCCGCGAGGCGCTGGAGTCGGCGAAGCGCGACCGCGAGGCGGCCGAGGCGCGGCTCAAGGAGTACGAGCAGAAGCTCGCGGCTTCGCGGGCTGAAGCCACGGCCATCGTCGAGGAAGGGCGCCGCGACGCCGAGGTGGTGAAGCGGCGGATCGAGGCGACGGCGAAGGAAGAGGCGGACAAGACGATCGAGCGCGCCAAGCGCGAGATCCAGATCGCCACCGACACGGCGACCAAGGAGCTCTACACGCTGTCGGCGAAGCTCGCCACCCAGCTGGCGGCGCAGGTCATCGGCCGCGAGTTGTCACCGCAGGACCATCAGCGCCTGATCTCCCAGGCCATCGACGGCATCGAAGGCGCCGGCCGGAACTAGAGCCATGCCGGAAACGCCGCAGCCGAAGGTGGACGATCGCGATCTGGCCGTGGGCCGGCTTTACGCCGAGGCGATGCTCACGCTCGCCGAAGAGCGCGGACAGAGCGAGGCACTGCTCGACGAGCTCAAGGAGTTGGTGGAGTTCCTGGGCCGCAACCCGAAGGTCGAGCACTTTCTCGCCAGCCTGATGGTGGACGAGGAAGGGCGAGCCCGGGTGCTGGACGACCTGTTCAAGAGTCAGGCGAGCGAGTTGCTGCTCGACTCTCTCCAGGTGATCAACCGCAAGGGGCGTCTCGGCCAGCTCCGCGCCATCGTCGAATCCTACCGCGCCGCCCTGCGCGACCTGCGGGGTTGGGTGGACGTCAAGGTTCGCACGGCCGTGCCCCTGGACGATGCGCAACGCGGACGGTTGCAGGATGCGATCGCCGCCTCCACGGGCCGCAAGCCGGCGCTGATCGAGCGCGTCGATTCAGGGCTGATCGGCGGCCTGGTGGTCGAGGTCGAGGGGAAAAAGTTCGACGCCAGCGTGGCGTCCCGGCTGCAGGATTTGAGCGAGGCGCTGCTGGCTCGAGCCTCGCGTGAGATTCACAGCGGCACCGCCTACGTTGCCGAGTCCTGATTGAGGCAAAGAAGCCGAGGCAAGGAGCCTTCATGAGATTCAAAGTCGACGAGATTGCGTCGGTCATCGAAGAGGAAATTCGCAAATATCGCACCGAGGTCGACCTCAGCGAGGTCGGCAAGGTGCTGGAAGTGGGCGACGGCATCGCCCGGATCTACGGCCTGACCGGAGCCATGGCCGGCGAGCGCCTGGAGTTCGCCAACGGCGCCCAGGGTCAGGTGTTCAACCTGGAGGAGAGCTCGGTGGGCGCCGTCGTCCTCGGCGACTATCTGGGGATCAAGGAGGGCGACGAAGTGCGCCGCTCCGGCGAGCTGCTCTCGGTGCCCTGTGGACCGGCGTTGATCGGCCGCGTCGTCGATCCGCTGGGCCGGCCGCTGGACGGATTGGGCGTCATCGAGACGCCGCACCGCCGGCCGCTGGAATTCAAGGCCCCCGGCATCGCCGAGCGCCAGCCCGTCACCGAGCCGCTGCAGACGGGCATCAAGGCCATCGACAGCATGATCCCCATCGGCCGCGGCCAGCGCGAGCTGGTCATCGGCGACCGCAAGACCGGCAAGACGGCCGTGGCCATCGACACCATCGTCAACCAGCGGGGCGGCGACGTCGTCTGCGTCTACGTCGCCATCGGCCAGAAGGAGTCGACCGTCGTCGGCCTGGTGGACCGGCTGCGCGAGGTCGGCGCCATGGACTACACGATCGTCATCTCGGCCGGCTCGTCCGACCCGGCGCCGCTGCAGTACATCGCACCCTACGCGGGCGCGGCGATGGCCGAGTACTTCATGTACCAGGAAGGCAGGGCCACGCTGTGCGTCTACGACGACTTGTCGAAGCAGGCGCAGTCCTACCGCCAGCTCTCGCTGCTGCTGCGCCGGCCGCCGGGCCGCGAGGCCTATCCCGGCGACGTCTTCTATCTCCATTCGCGCCTCCTGGAGCGCAGCGTCAAGCTGCGCGAGGAGTTCGCCGTGGTGCCCAAGGACACGCCGGCCGACAGCCGTGACCGCGGCGTCAGCCTCAAGCATCCCAAGGGTCTCCAGGCACCGGCCGAGCACCGGCCCGACGACCTCGACGGCGCCTACCACCGGCCCCACGGCCGCCACAAGGCCGAGGCCTGGCTTGCCACGCTGCCGGACGCCGACAAGTACAAGGTGCATCGCTTCCCCGACACCGGCGGCTCGATGACGGCGCTGCCGGTCATCGAAACGCTGGAGGGCGAGGTCTCGGCCTACATTCCGACCAACGTGATTTCGATCACCGACGGCCAGATCTACCTCGAGCCGGATCTCTTCTTCGCCGGTGTGCGGCCCGCCATCAACGTCGGCATCAGCGTCTCGCGCGTCGGCGGCAACGCCCAGCGCAAGGCGATGAAGAAGGTCGCCGGCTCGCTGCGCCTCGACCTCGCGGCCTTCCGCGACCTCGAAGCCTTCTCCCAGCTCGGCACCGAGCTCGACGCCGCCACCCAGCGCCAGCTCGACCGCGGCCAGAGAATGGTGGAGCTGCTCAAGCAGCCGCAATACAAGCCGTACAACGTCAACGAAGAAGTGCTTTCGATCTTCGCCGGCACCCGCGGTTTCCTCGACGACGTGCCGGTCAAGGACGTGCCGAAGTTCGAGCTGGCGCTGCTCAAGCATTTCGCGGACGAGCACCCGGAAATCGTCGAGACGCTGGACCGCACGCGCGACCTCCCCAACGATCTCGCCGATCGCATCGGCAAGGTGATTCGCGATTTCAAGACGCAGTGGAAGGCCTAGGAGCCGGGGATGGCCAATCGACGAGTCCTCGTAAAGCGCCGCAAGTCGGTGCGCAACATCCGCAAGATCACGCGCACCATGCAGCTCATTGCGACCGCCCGCTTCCAAGCGGCGTTCAGCCGGGCTGTCGCGTCTCGCCCTTACACCGAGAAGCTCGCCGAGCTGGTCGCCGATCTATCGCGGGCGGCCGGCGACGTCGATCATCCGTTGCTGAAGACCCATGAGGATGTGAAGCGCTCCGCCGTCGTCGTCATCACCGGCGACCGCGGCCTCGCCGGCGGCTACAACGCCAACGTGCTGCGCACCGCCGTCACCCACCTCGACCAGCAGATCGGGCAGGGGATGGTGAACGACGTCCACATGGTGGGCAAGAAGGGAATCTCCTACTTCCGCTTCCTCCGCCGGGAGATCGCCGAGCAGACCTCGGGGATCGGCGACAAGCCCCGCTTCGATCAGGTCGAGCCGATCGCCAACGCGTTGATCGACCGCTTCGTGCGCGGCGAGATCGCCTCGGTCTATGTCGTCTACATGAAGTTCTTCTCCGCCGGCCAGCAGCGGCCGGTGGCCGTTCAGCTCCTGCCGCTCAAGCCCGAAGCGGTGGCCGGCGAGAAGCCCGAGGCCGCCAAGAAGTCGGTCGAGTACGAGTTCTCGCCCGATCCCCGGCAGCTCCTCGACGAGCTGCTGCCGGCGACGGTGCGGGTGCGGCTGTTCCAGGCCTTCAACGACGCCGCGGTCTCCGAGCAGGTGGCCCGCATGGTCGCCATGAAAGCGGCGACGGACGCCGCGGGCGACATGATCAAGGCGCTGACGCGCGAATACAACCGCGCCCGCCAAACGCAGATCACCATGGAGCTTCTGGACATCGTCAGCGGCGCGAACGCGTTGTCCTGAGCCAAAGACTTCTAGCCCTTCAAGAGATTGGAAATAGCCATGGAAAATATCGGCAACATCGGCAAGGTTACCCAGGTCATCGGCTCCACCTTGGACGCCCACTTCTCCGAGGACCAGCTTCCCGGCATCTACAACGCCCTTCGCGTCGAGGTGCCGCATACGGTGCTCGGCGAGACCAGCATTGAGACCTTGTGGTGCGAGGTCGCCCAGCATCTCGGCGGCGGCCGCGTGCGCGCCGTCGCTCTCGGCTCGACGGACGGCCTGCAGCGGGGCGTCGACATTCTCGACACCGGCTCGCCGATCACCGTGCCGGTCGGCACCGAGACCCTGGGGCGGGTCTTCAACATGGTCGGCGAGACCATCGACGGCCTCGGGCCGGCGACCACCACCGAGCGGCGGCCGATCCACCACGAGCCGCCGGAGTTCGACGACCTCTCCTCGAAGACCGAGCTGTTCGAGACCGGCATCAAGGTCATCGACCTGCTCTGCCCGCTGGTACGCGGCGGCAAGGCCGGCCTCTTCGGCGGCGCCGGCGTCGGCAAGACGGTCATCATCCAGGAGCTGATCGCCCGGCTGGCCCGCTTCCACAGCGGCTACTCCTGCTTCGCCGGCGTCGGCGAGCGCACCCGCGAGGGCAACGACCTCTGGCTGGAGATGCAGGAGGCCAAGATCGGCGACACCGGCAAGAGCGTCATCGATCAGACCGTCATGGTCTTCGGCCAGATGAACGAGCCGCCGGGCGCCCGCCTGCGCGTCGCCCTCTCGGCGCTCACCATGGCCGAGTACTTCCGCGACCAGACCGGCGTCGACACGCTGCTCTTCATCGACAACATCTTCCGCTTCTCGCAGGCGGGCTCCGAAGTGTCGGCGCTGCTGGGCCGCATGCCGTCGGCCGTGGGTTACCAGCCGACCCTGGGCACCGAGATGGGCGCCCTCCAGGAGCGCATCACCTCGACCAGCCGCGGCGCCGTAACCTCCATCCAGGCCATCTACGTGCCGGCCGACGACTACACCGACCCGGCGCCGGCCACCGCGTTCACCCATCTCGACAGCACGGTGAACCTGGAGCGCAGCATCTCCGAGAAAGGCATCTACCCAGCGGTCGACCCGCTCGCCTCCAGCAGCCGCATCATCGCCCCCGAGTACATCGGCGAGGACCATTACAGGGTGGCGCGCCGCGTCCAGGTGATCCTGCAGCGCTACAAGGACCTTCAGGACATCATCGCCATCCTCGGCGTCGACGAGCTGTCGGAGGACGACAAGGTCACCGTCCGCCGGGCGCGCAAGATCGAGCGCTTCCTCTCGCAGCCGTTCTACGTCGCCGAGCAGTTCACCGGCTTCCCGGGCGTCTACTGCTCCCGGGCGGACACCATCCGCTCCTTCGACGAGCTGTGCGACGGCAAGTGGGACCACCTGCCGGACCAGGCCTTCATGTACGTCGGCACCATCGAGGAAGCGGCGGCGCAGGCGGAGAAGCTGGCGAAGGAGTAAGGCGATGGCGCGCAACGACACCTTCCACTGCAGCGTCATCACTCCGGAGCGGGCGGTCCTGGAGACCGATGCCACGTTCGTCGCCTTTCCGGCGTGGGACGGCGAGGTCGGCATCCTCCGCGACCGCGCGCCTCTCCTGTTCAAAATGGGAACCGGCGAGCTGCGCGTGGAGTCGCCCGAGGGGAACCAGACGTTGTTCGTCGACGGCGGTTTCGCTCAAATGGTCGACAACAAGCTGACGCTGCTTACCGAGCAGGCCAAGAAGATCGAGGAGATCGACGCGGCCGCCGCCGAGAAAGCCCTGACCGCGGCGCGCACCCTGCCCATGGTGAGCGATGCCGCCTTCGCGGCTCGCCAGCACGCGGTGAAGAGCGCCGAGGTCCAACTGCATCTCGTCGCCAAGCACGGCGGGGGAAGCGCGAGACACTGAGCTGACCGAGTACGATCCACTGTTCGATCCCCAACGGACCGGCGTCGACGACCTCGAGCCGGTCCGCGAGCACTTCCGGGCGGCCAGCCGGCCGTTTCTCACCTCCCCCTGGTCCTGGTTCGGCTGGGCCCTCCTCCTCCCGGCGGCGGCACTGTCGACACCATTTGCCGCGAGCCGCTTCGGATTCCGGGGCGTCCTCTTCACCTGGTCGGGAGTGATCCTGCTCGG
>DATIOS010000572.1:0-3456 GCA_035472915.1 Thermoanaerobaculia bacterium | reverse complement strand
GGTCTCGGACGGTGGCCATCAACCAGCGCTCGGCGTTGACGCCGAACGCGATTTCGAGGCGGGGGCGGCGGTCGCGCGGCGAGTGCGGCGGATCGAGGTAGCCGAGGGTGGGGCTCGCCGCGTTGAGCGGCACGACGATCTCGCCGTCGCCGGCGGAGCCGCCCACCTTGTGCACGTCGCCGGCCGCATCCCAGACGAAGCGCCTCTGGTCTCCGTCGGGACGCGAGATCTCGCAGATGAGGAGCTTGAACAGGCTCTCCGGCTCGCCGAGCGCGCAGGTGGGGACCAACTGCCGCTTCCACAGCTCGGGGGAGGTGGGGAAGCGTGTCCCCCGTGGCACGATGACGGTGTGCTGGGCCTCGCCCGTCTTCGGATCGTGGGTGACGAACGCGTAGTCGTGGATGATGAAATCCAAGGTGTCCATCCGGTCGCCGGCGAAGCACGCGGCGCCGAACGCGACCGCCTCAAAAGGCTGCCAGGCGCGCACCCGCCGCCGCTCGAAACGCTCCTCGAACCAGGAGAAGAAGCCGGGCAGGAGCGTCGAGCCTCCCACCAGCAATACGTCGTCCACCTCGCCCGCGGTCATACCGCCCTGCTCCAGGACCTCGTCCACCGAGGCCGATAGGCTGCGGTAGAAGCCCTGCTCCTCGAGGACCTCCCGCAGGCGGTCGCGGGTGAGCGCGACGAACCCCCGGCCTTGGCGCGGCGCCGCCGGCAGGAGAGATCTCTCCGGGCTCATCAGGAAGGCCTCTTCCGGCTGAAAGAACACCGCCTCCTTCACCCGGCAGGCTTCGGCGAGCATGAGCCGCCGCCACAGGCGGGCGACCTCGTCGTCGTCCTCGGAGAGCCGGTGGCCCATCTGGCGGCAGAGGTCATCGAGCACCCAACCGTCGACGGCGTTGCCGCCGACCGTCCGCCCACGCTTCGCTAGCACGTTCGCCTGTCCGCTGACCGCGCCTTGCGGCGACAGGCGGACGAGGACGGCGTGCATCGTGCCGCCGCCCACGTCCACTACGAGGACGGTCCGCTCCTGGTTCAGGCTGATCCCGTAGCCGAGCGCCGCCGCCACCGGCTCGTCGATGAAGCGCACCCGGCGCACGCCCAGTTGGCGCAGCATTTGCTGGACCTCCGCGCGGTAGGTCTCGAACGCCGTCACCGGCGACGTCACCACCAAGTCGCGCACCCGGTGCCCGGTCGCCCGTTTCACCTCGCACATCAGCTCGCGCAGGAACGCATGCGCGGCGTCGCGGGCGGTGACGCTCTCCCGTCCCACCCGCGCCAGCGGACGCAACGACTCTTCGCTCAAGGCGGGCTTGAAGGTGGGCACGAACGACGGATAGACCGTCCCCTCGTTGTGCTGAAGCGCTGCCCGCCCGATGAGCGCCCGCCGGCCGAGGAAGAGCCGCCGCTCCAGCGGAGGCCAGCTTCCCAGGCGATCGAGAAAGCCTGGCTTCTCCAGCAGATGGACGGCCGACGGCACCAGGCGCGGCGCCTCCAGAGGATCTTTCGCATCGAGCTTGCGGCAGACCGCGGGCAGCTCGATGAGGCGGGGCCGGCCGAGAGCCTCGTCCCAGCACGCCACGCCACAGTTGGTCGTCCCCAGGTCGAGCGCCCAAGCGGTCATGTGAGGAGATTATATGAGGGCTCCGGGGCTCCCTTGCGATTGACCGCGTCTCAGAATTCGTGGTATTTCTGATTCAACTAAGCAAGGAGGTACGTATGCGCTCAGTCCGTAGGTCCGTGTTCGTCTGTCTGATTCTCGTTGCCATGACCTTTGGCGGAGTTGCCTCGCTGCCTAAGCCTGCCGAGGCGTGGGGTTTCTGCCACGAAGGCGCGACTCGATGGTCAGACTACCATTGTCTACTGGGTATCGCCGCAGACTGCAGTGAGTGCTGGATCACTCCCTAGATGAAATCGAAAGCTTCCTCAGTTCACCGGTGGATGTTTTGGTCCGCCGTTGTATTGCTGTCGGTTTCAGCTTCAGGGAGTCTGAAGGCGAGCCAAACTCTCGAGTGCAAGCGTGTAGCTCTCGAGCCGGCTCCGTCCTGGAGCTTTTCCGCGGCTTGGAGCCTAGATGGCAGGGAGCTGACCCTCGTCGATGTTCTCGGCGGCGCTCTTCTGCGATATGCGGACGGGAAGTTTCATGAGACTGTCGTACGGCCTGGATTTGGCGATCTTGAATTCGACCACCCAACACAACTAACGACGATCTCTACCGGGTACCTATTGAATAACCCGCCTGGAAAGGTCCTATGGCTGAATCAAAACCTTCAGTCTCTCAGGTCGTTGGATTTTCTCAAGGTGAAGAAATCCACCAAGCTTGAGGGTGAGATCAAAATTTTTGATTTCTCCGATGCTGTCCCTGCTGGGGCGGGCCTTCTGGGATTCGCCGTGTTGCATCGGAACGAGAAACCCTGGCAGGGTTATGTGCGTCTATCGCTTAAGCCCTTCGAGCTGGTCGAATTGATTGAGGAAGTCAATCACAATGCTCCCGAGGATAAAGTTTTTCGGCTGCTTGGGGAAGCCATCACCTCGACAGCTGGCGGTCACTTCGCTCTCCGTTACGCGCAGCCTACGTTCATTCTCAAGCTAGCGCCTGACAAGCGGCGCCTCAAGTGCTTTCCTCAAGAGTTTGAGAGGTTGCCAAGGCTTCCCGACCTGGGAGGTTTCGCAGCGGCAGCCGCGTTGTACAAGGCCCTTGAGAATTCGACAGCGGCCACAGGCCTCTATGGTCGCGGCGATCTCCTCTACCTCCTGACGCGCAAGCCCTCCCCGAAAGGGACCATCTGGCAGATCTGGCAGATTGATCCCCAGCGCGATGTAGTGGTGCGTTCGCTGACCCTGCCGACCACGGCGAACCACGTTTTTCTAGCTCCTGGATCGAGGGATTGGGCGGTGATAGAGAAAGGCGCTGTCAAGGAAGGGGGCAAGCAGGCCATCCGAAGCATGCTGCTGATCCCCTCTTCATGGATCGAGGACCCGGCCTCCAAGGCGCTCGCCGATGGCAATACAGTCACTTGCCGCTAAGGGGCTACGCGCAGCCGGTGTTCTCCTGATTCTCTGTGCCTGCGGTTGCCGCGTCTCCTCCGTGAGCGCTGGAGAGGGCGCCGAGGATTCGCGAACCCGCCTTTTTGCGGTGGCGGGACAGGATGGCGTCTTAAAGGGGCGGCTCGCCGGCACGATGAGGCTCGTCGTGCTGTTCACGCCCGATTTCGAGCGTTGCACTCCCGAGACCCTGCGTATCTCGCGGGCGCTGCGTCAAATCGCTACGGACTACTCAGACACTCGGGTTTTCACACTTCGCCCGGCTTCGCGTGCCGGCACTACCGCCGAGTATGGGGTGAATCTCCCCGGCGCACTGTTGACCATTCCCGACGCGGCCTATGCAGCGCAGCGCGGGCTGGCACCGACTCCGAGGCTCGAAGTGTGGAGCGGCGACGGTCGGCTGCTGCTGAT
>DATIOS010000571.1:0-7330 GCA_035472915.1 Thermoanaerobaculia bacterium | reverse complement strand
CGCGACGTGGTGACGGAGGAGCGGCGGATGAGCACCGAAAGCCAGCCCATCGGCCGGCTCGTCGAGCAGTTCACCAGCGCCGCGTTCTCCGCCCATCCGTACCATCAACCCACCATCGGTTACACCAGCGATCTGGAGTCGATCACCATGACCGACGCCGAGCGCTTCTTCCGCACCTGGTACGTGCCCTCCAGCCTCACCACGGCGGTCGTCGGCGACGTCCACGCCGACACGCTAATCCCCATCCTCGACAAGTACTTCGGCCGCATCCCGGCGCGCCCGGCGCCGCCGCCGCTGCGCACGGTCGAGCCGCCGCAAATCGCCGAGAAAACCGTGTTGCTGGACGATCCCTCGCAACCCATGTACCTGGAGGCCTATCACAAGCCGGCGTCCACCCATCCCGACCAGGCGGTCTACGACGCCATCGACGACATCCTCTCCCACGGCCGCACCTCGCGCCTCTATCGCACCCTGGTGCGCGACAAGAAGCTGGCCGTCGAAGTCGAGTCCTTCTCGGGTTACCCTGGCGAAAAGTATCCGAACCTCTGGGCCATCCTTGCCGTGCCCGCCTTCGGTGTCACCAATCAGCAGGTGCAGGCGGCGCTGCGTGAAGAGCTCGAAAAGCTCAAGACGCAAGATGCCACGGACGAGGAAGTGGCCCGATTCAAGACCCGCTCCAAGGCCAGGCTGATCCGCTCGCTGAGCAACAACCAGGGGCTCGCCAACCAGCTCGCCGAGTACCAGCGCCTCTTCGGCGACTGGCGCGAGCTGTTCCGCGACATCGACCGGCTCGAAAAGGTGACCAAGGCCGACATCCGCCGGGTAGCCGCCGAAGCGTTCCGCAGTGAGAACCGTACCGTCGCCATGCTTGTCAACAAAACCGGCGAGGTGCCGCAGCCAGCCGCGCCCAAGGGCGGAAATTAGGAGGAACCCCATGACGATCCGAACCGCATCGACGCTCCTCCTCGCCGCCGTCCTCGCGCTGCCGGCCGCCGCCTCGGCCCAGGCCATTCACGCCGAAGATTTGCGCTATCCGCCGCTCCCCCGCTTCGACATTCCCCAGCCGGAGCGCGTGGTACTGGACAACGGCATGGTGGTGATGTTGCTCGAAGACCACGAGCTGCCGCTGGTGGAGGCCACGGCCATCATTCGCGGCGGCAGCCGGCAGGATCCGGCGGACAAGGCTGGTCTCGCCAAGCTCAGCGCCACCGTGATGCGCACCGGCGGCACCCTGGCGCGGCCCGGCGACGTGTTGGACGACTACCTGGAAAACCGCGCGGCCTCGATCGAGCTGCGGGCCACCGAAGACCATCTCCAGGCTTCGCTCTCCTCGCTCAAGGCGGACTTCCCCGACGTGCTCCGCGCCTTTGCCGATACCCTGCGCCACCCCGCCCTCGACGCTCGCAAGCTGGAGGTGGCCCGCAACCAGGCCGTCGCCGAAGTGGCGCGCCAAAACGACGAACCCGGCCAGATCCTGTTCCGCGAGTTCAGGAAAGTAATCTACGGACCTGATTCTCCCTACGGCCGCACTGCGACCTTCGCTTCCCTGGGCAAGATCCGCCGTGAAGACCTTGTGGCCTGGCACGGCGAGACCTTTCATCCGGACCGCATCATCCTCGGCCTGGTGGGCGACTTCCAGCGCGACGACGCTTTGCGCCAGATCCGCGAAGCTTTCGGGGATTGGCCCAAGGGCCCGGCGTGGACGCACTCCGACGTGCCGTTTCGCAAGCAGCCGAGCCCCGGCGTCTGGTTCGCCCGCAAAGACGACGTCACCCAATCCTTCATCGCCATGGGCCACCTGGGCGGCCTGCGCAGCGATCCCGATTACTATGCGCTGGAGGTGCTGAACCAGCTCTTTTCCGGCTCCTTCGCCTCCCGTCTGGTTAACGACGTACGCACCCGCAAGGGACTCGCCTACGCCGTCAACGGCGCGCTCGACAGCGACTACGACCATCCGGGCATGGCCTACCTCTTCGTCTCCACCAAGCTGCAGACCACCGGCGCCAGCATCGACGCGCTGCTGGAAGAAGCCCGCAACTTGACGGCCCAGCCGGCCACCGACGAGGAAGTGACCAAGGCCAAGCAGGCCCTCCTCAGCTCCTTCGTCTTCAACTACGACACCCGGCGCGAGGTCCTGCGCCGCCAGATCACCCTGGAGTACTTTCACTATCCCCTGGATTGGCTCGCGCGCTACCGGTCCGCCATCGAGAGCGTGACCACCGAGCAAGTGCGCGCCGCCGCGCATCGCCTCCATCCGGACGACTTCTCCGTCGTCGTCGTCGGCCCGGTCCAAGGGACCGACAAACCCCTCACCGCTTACGGCAAGGTGACGCCCATCGACCTCCCACCTCCGGCGCATGGCACGAAGTAAGCGACCGCGCAGCGTGTAAACGCAGTCGCGAGTGGGCAACCTTTACAAGGGTCTGCAGGACTCTGCAGGCCCCCCACCACCCCCGACGACGGGGCGTCGGTGTCCGTAAACCTATGAAAGGGCGTCCTCCTGCCCGGTCGCCGAGCCGGCGCGCAAGAGAGAGCCTGAGAGGCGGAGTAGACGCCCCGTCTATCGGCACGAAACTTGGATGCGTTCTCGCCAGGAATCATCTTGGAGCCAGGAGCGGACCGGTCATGACTGAGAGCTACTCAATTCCCAGGAAGGTCCTGATGACGGCGGAGACGACGGGCGGCGTGTGGACGTACGCCGTCGATCTCGCGTACGGCCTCACCGAGCGCGGCGTCGAGGTCGCTCTCGCCACGATGGGCGACGCGCTGGACGATACGCAGCGCGAAAAAGTGGACCGTATCCCGCGGCTCAAGGTCTTCGAGAGCACATTCAAAACAGAGGGGATGGACGATCCCTGGCGCGACGTGGAGAAAGCCGGCGAGTGGCTCCTCGGCCTGGAGGAGCGCATCGGCCCCGACGTCATCCATCTCAACGGCTACGCGCACGGCGCCCTGCCCTGGAGCAGCCCCAAGGTGATGGTGGGGCATTGCTGCCTGCTCTCGTGGTGGCGTGCGGTGAAGGGTGAGGCCGCTCCAGACTGCGAGCGCTACATCGCCGAGGTCACCGCTGGACTGGCGGCGGCGGACTTGGTGATCGCGCCCTCCGAGGCCATGCTCAACTCGCTGAGCGAGGACTACGGCAAGCCCCGCCGCTCGCGCGTAATTTACAACGGCCGTGACGCCAAGACTTTCAAACCCAGCGCCAAGGAACCCTTCGTCTTCGCCGCCGGCCGGCTGGGCGACGAGGCCAAGAACCTCGAAGCTCTCGAGCTCATGGCGCCGAGCCTGCCTTGGCCGGTCTTCGTTGCCGGAGAGAACCATCACCCGGACGGCGAAGCCCGTCCGCATCACACCCGCCGGCTGGGCCGGTTGACGCCTCGGGCCCTGGCCGCCTGGCTCGGCCGCGCCTCCATCTACTGCCTGCCGGCCCGCTACGAGCCGTTCGGACTTTCCATCCTGGAGGCCGCGCTCTCAGGCTGCGCTCTGGTGCTGGCGGACATCCCAAGCCTGCGGGAAATCTGGCGTCATCGCGCCGTCCTCGTACCGCCCAACAACCCTGAAGCTCTGGCGGACGCCGTACAGCGGTTGATCGACGACCCGGACCGCCGCTCCGCGCTGGCCGCCGGCGGCCGGGCTCGCGCCCTGCAGCTGACTCCCGCCAAGATGATCGACGGCTATCTCGCCGCCTACGGCGAGGTCTTGGCGGAAGCAGACGGTGCGCTCGATGACACAGGCGCGGGTTATCCCGTCGCTGTCTGATGACCAGCAGGCTAACTGGAAACCAAGGACATAAAGGACAACAAGGACGAGAAGGACACAGATTGCCAAGACCGGGATTCCTCGTCCTTGATGTCCCTGATGTCCTTTAGGTTCCTTTCTTCGGCTTCAATCACCTCACCTCTTCACCTTCCGCGCCGTCGTAAATACCTTTCCGCCCAGCGACACCAGCCGCCCCTCCGGACCGATCGATTTGAGTATCGGCTCATTCTTTTCCGGCGAGCCGATATCCTTTCCCATCTCCAACCGGCGGCCCTTCTGATCGATTTCGAAAAGCTCTCCCTCGTAGGAGACGAGATAAACGTGACCTCCGCCACGAAAGGCCAGGCACGGAGTGATGTTCGGGCAACGCAGCGTTCCGAAAGTGGTGACGTATTGCGGTGCTTCACCCTGGATCTTGAACCGCGACGCCGCGCTGCGCATCTCCTCGTCCGGCGGCCGGAGCCGCTTGGCCTGGCGCTGGAGGGAGTCGCCGCGCTCGTCCTCCATCGTGCTGGAGATGACCCCGAGACGGCCGCTCTCCTCGAGAACCGAGCGGGTGATTTCCAGGCCGCTGCGCCCGTCGATGACACGGACGAGATGATAGGCGTCCAGCCGGCGCTCCTTGACGCAACGCGTCGGCGACCAGTTCTCGATCCGCAGAACGTCATAGCGCAGAGTCCCCTTCCGAAGCCCCTCCAACACTCCCGCCGCCCCATTGGGGAGAGACGCCGCCGGCGTGTCCTTCAAAAGCCGTTGAAACTCGTAGACATAGTCCGCGAGAACCTCCTCCCTGCCCTTGGGAAAAGGCTTGGGGAGATAGAGAGGACTGTCCGGCTTCGCCGCGCGGAGTGACTGGTCCGGCATCGCCCAGGTCTCCGCCACTTCCGGAGGGCACTCCACGAGATTCCAGCCGGATAGCGGAACCGCGGCGAGGAACAACAAAGCGAAGGCGAGAGTCTTCAGAAGATCCACGGCCGCCTAGGCGCCGGGCGCCAGGATCGCATCAAGCGCGGCGAATGCCGCTCTACAGACGCTTTGGGTGGGGTCGTATTCCGGCGCGTACGAGGCGATGGTAGCAGCGCCGAGGGGCACGTGCGCCCGGATTGCTGCAATCGCCGCACTGAGCTGTGTCACCGAGAGACCGCTTGGCGCAGGTTGGTCGTTGGCGTGGCCGACCGCGTCCGGGTCCAAGACGTCCAAATCCAGGTGCAGGTAGGCGAGGCCCTCCCGGTCGGGGCGGGTGGCGGCCAGCAGTCCAGAGAGCTCCTGTACACGTGGGACGGGAAGGCAGGTCACCTGAGATTCGGCCATCAGGGTGGCTTCCAGAGGGTCGAGGTCGCGGGCTCCAAGCAGGAAGGTGGCCTCGGGAGCGACGAGCTGAAATCCGGGGATCGAAGCTGCCAGGCTCCGCCAGCACCACCCGAAGGCTGTCGCGAGTCCCATTCCGTCGAGGAAACCGCTCCCTGTTGTGTCGGGGGTATTGCACTCACCGTGGGCATCGAACCAGAAGATGGAGCGCGAGCCGGGCGTGAGCCCGCTAAGGGCTCCCACTGCAACGTTACAATTGCCGCTCAGGATGACAGGAAAGCACCCCGCAGCACGGGCGGCGCGGACCGCGGTGGCGACCCTTCGCATCAGCTCGAAGGCGGTCCGAATCTCCGCTGGTGATCGCGCAGGGTCGTCCTCGATGACCTGGATGCCGGAGACATGGTGCCCCTGGGCGTGGAGATGGGCAGGGAGTCCGGCCGCGAGGAGATGCTCCGGGCCTGCGCCACAGCGCCAACTTCGACGGGCAGTATCGTAGGGGACGACGAGAAGCTGAATGTTCATTTGGAAGCCTGTGCAGATCGGTGGCGGTGCCTAACGTAGGATTCGCGTTGCCTCATCGCAACCAATTCAGAGGGGAACGATCGGTTCTGCTCTCCGCATCGGTGGGAGTCTACCATTGACCGGTCATTGCAGGGGCACGGCCCGGTCAAAGCAAGCTCTCCCGGCGGAAGGCTCGGTTCCTCTTCGCCGCTGTCCCATTCATCACTCTTTGATCACCCGATATCCAAGCGCAAGGATGGCGCGGAGCGTACTGGTCACCAAAACACGGTCGTACTCCTTTTCGCTTTCAGGAAGCTCGCTGTAGTCCACAAGGCAAGGGTGAGTTCGCTTCTGATCGCATCTGGTTTCTCCGTAGCTCCAACCATCAGCCAGCCGCTGAAGGGCCCAACTATCATGGGCGTTTCTGGCAAGCGCCTCCAACAGATGGACAAGCTCGCCAGTGATCTGTACGTTGTCAGTGCAGATCGGCCGTGGCACATATGGAGTGGGTTCGTCACACTGCATGGTAATGTGCCTTGACTTCGCCGGCCCAACGCTGGAACAAGGCACCGAGCTCGTCCGCCGCCTTCTTACCCATTCGTCGTGTTGGCATCATGTGGGTGAAGCTCTCCACAATTCCCTTGTCGAACACGCCACCCTCTATGCTTGGTTCTCTAAACACAAGAATCGGAAGATTCAACGAGAATAGTATTCCAGCTTCGAGGTGATTCCAGGGTGTTGGGAAGTAGACAGGGTCCTTCTTTCGTTCCTCGCGTCCCTTCACCCCACGTCGATAGATGACGTTCTTTGCTTCGTATTGTTCAAAGCCGAGTATCACTCCACCAGAGCAATGCTTGATCATTCCGATCACTTCCTGAAGAGGTAGTTTGTGTGGGTAGTCCGGCTGGCCAAGCGCTCGCCATTGCAGGCGCCGAGCAACAGATTGTAGTCGCGCTGCAGCAGCGCTTCGTACATCAGGCGGCCGATGCCCGGCCATGCGAACACGGTCTCGGTCAGAACGGCGCCGCCGACCAGCGTGCCGGCCTGCAGACCCGCGAGCGTCACCACCGGCAACAACGCGTTGCGCAGCACGTGCCGGCGCTGGATCACGGTGTCGGACAGGCCCTTGGCGCGCGCGGTCTTAACGAAGTCGAGCCTGTTGACCTCGAGCATCGAGGCGCGCGTCATGCGGGCATAGGTGGCCATGAAGAACAGGCCGATGGTCGTCGCGGGCAGGACGAGGTGGGCGGCGACGTCGAGCACGTGCGTCAGCCCGGTATAGTTTGCGCCCACCGTCTCGTAGCCAAAACTCGGCAGCCAATCCAAAGCGACCGAAAACAGCAGGATCGCCATCAGCGCGACCCAGAACAGCGGCGTGGCGTAGAAGACCAGCGCCAGCACCGTGATCGCGGTGTCGGCCCAGGTGCCGGCAAAGCGCGCGGCCAGTGCGCCGAACACGATGCCGAAGGCCAGTGAAATCGCAAACGCGGTCCCGGTCAGCAACAGCGTCGCCGGCAGGCGCTGCAGGATCAGCGTTGCGACCGGCATCTGCTGACGAAACGAGAATCCGAGATCGAGGCTGAGGATGCCTTTGACATAAAGAAACAGCTGCACCGGCAGCGGCTGGTCGAGACCGAATTTTTCGCGCAGCTGAGCCAGGAAAATCTGATCGCCTGCGCCCGCTTCGCCCGCCATCACCAGCGCCGGATCGCCCGGCGCCAGCCGGATCAGGAAGAAGTTGAGAACGACGAGCGCGAGAAGG